>JAOZLS010000508.1 GCA_029934705.1 Bacteroidales bacterium
ACCGAAATAATTTATACATATCAGAAAGATTTTGAACAACTAAACGTTGGATTTACTCTTGAAAAAAATATATTATTGACAAGGTTTTGGCTTCAAAATAATCTGGATTTTAGTAGTATAAGCCCATCAATAACAATAGGAGTTAATCTAGAAAGTATAAGATTATTATATACTTATAATATTATTATATCGAGGTTTATAACATTACCAATAAGTTCAAATCAAATTTCTTTTATGTACTTTTTTAAATGTGTTAAAAAAAGAAATAATAAAAACACAATATATTGTACAAAATTATAGTTATATTTGTAAACTGATTTTCCAAAAAATAGAAACAGGTTCATTATGAGAATGAAATCATTATTAAGTTTAGTTGCAATAGCAACAGTAGTATTCGCATTATCATCATGCGGAGGAGGAACCTCAAGAACAGGAGGGGGTATAGGTCCAGTTTCATCAACTACTGGCTGGGAGTATAATTCTGCTGAAAATGGAGGCTTTGAAGTTTCTCCGTTTAACGAGCAAAAAGATGGTCCAGGTTTAGTGCTAATTGAAGGAGGAGCCTTTAATATGGGTAGAGTTGAACAGGATGTTATGTACAACTGGGACAACATGCCAAGAAAAGTAACTGTAAGTTCATTTTATATGGACATAACAGAAGTGAAAAACGTAGATTATCTTGAGTATCTACATTGGGTAAAAAGAGTTTTTACAGAAATTCCTAAAGTATATGAAGATGCTTTACCTGACACGTTGTGTTGGAGAAGAGAGTTAGCATATAACGAGCCTTATGTTGAATATTATTTTAGATATCCTTCTTATTATGAATATCCAGTAGTTGGAGTAAGTTGGATACAAGCAAATAAATTTTGCGATTGGAGAACTGACCGTGTAAACGAGCAAATTCTTATCAGCGAAGGTTATTTTAGACACAGTTCCGAAGATCAGCACGGACAAGAAAATTTTAATACAGAAGCGTATTATGCTGGGCAATATGATATTGGTGTAGAGCATGGTATTACTAACCTTAGTGGTGATGGCGAAAGAAGAATAAAAATGGAAGACGGAATACTTCTTCCAAGATACCAACTTCCTACAGAAGCAGAATGGGAATATGCAGCTTTATCTCTTAGAGGTAATTCTATGGATTCTCCAGAAAGAATTTGGTCTTACAGACTTTATCCTTGGAATGGTCATTACTTAAGAAATGATACGAAAAGAGATTTAGGACAATTTAGAGCCAACTTTAAAAGAGGACGTGGCGATATGATGGGAGTTGCAGGAGCTCTTAATGATAATGGTTCTGTAACAGTACCTGTAAGTTCATATTGGCCAAATGATTTCGGTCTTTATTGCATGGCAGGAAACGTAAACGAATGGGTAAGAGACGTATATAGACCTATGTCCTCTGTTGATTATGAAGATTTTAACCCTTTTAGAGGAAATGTTTTTAAAGTAAAAGATAAAGATGGAAATGGAGACTTTGTTCCTAAAGATAGTTTAGGTAGAATGAAACAAAGACAAATGACAGATGAAGAGAATAAAGGACGATTTAATTATAGAAACTCTTATAATATTAACTATGCCGATGGTGATAACAGATCTGCTGTAGTGGATGATTGGTTAGCAACTCCTGAAGCTAATTCTAATAAAATGTATAAGCAAGGCGACGAAAATGGTGTTGGTCTTAGCTCACTTATTACAGACCACTCTCGCGTATATAAAGGCGGAGGATGGAGAGACAGAGCATATTGGTTAGTACCTGGAAATAGAAGATTTCTTGACGAAAGAGAATCAAGGGATGATATTGGTTTCCGTTGCTCAATGATTAGACTTGGAAGTCCTGCTGGACAACAGTAAGAGTCAAATAAAAATATAAAAAAGGTCGCAATTTATTTGCGACCTTTTTTTATATTTGCCTTATACATTAATAATGAATTATGAAACACCCATGCTAACACTATTAATAAACCTGAGCTTGATTATTATAATTTTGCTTGCGTGAGTAAATACAAAGACAGCATGCAGGTGTCGCATATATACTTAAATAATTTATAAACATATGAAAATTGAAAAGTTATACGATATATATATAAAGCATAATACAATAATTACTGATAGCCGTAAAATAGAACCAAACTCAATATTTTGGGCAATTAAAGGAGAAAATTTTGATGGTAATAATTATGTAAGAAAAGCATTAGCCGATGGAGCAAGTTTTGCAATTACCAGCGATATTTCCAATAATACCAATAATAAATGTATTATAGTTGAAGATACTTTGGTAACATTACAACAATTAGCAAAATATCACCTTAAAAAATTAGAAATTCCTGTTTTAGCAATAACAGGTTCAAATGGAAAAACCACTACAAAGGAACTTGTAGCCAGTGTATTATCTCAAAAATTTAATGTAGGTTATACAAAAGGAAATTTTAATAATCACTTAGGTTTACCATTAACAATTTTAAGTTTTAATAAAAAAACAGAATTTGCAATTATTGAAATGGGGGCAAATCACCCAAACGATATCAAAGAATTATGCGAAATTGCTACGCCTAATTATGGAATTATTACTAATATTGGAAAAGCACATTTAGAAGGCTTTGGTTCAATTGAAGGTGTAATAAAAGCAAAACGAGAATTATATAAAGCCCTAGAAAAAAATAATGGAACCATTTTTTATAATGTCT
>JAOZLS010000018.1:0-11746 GCA_029934705.1 Bacteroidales bacterium
CATTTTTAAAAAGAATGATATATCCAGAGCTGAGTTTGATGCTACAGTTTTATATTACACACAAAATACAGACAAATATCAAGAACTTTATAAAGAGGTATTAACCCGACTAGAAAAACAGAAACTAGAAATAAATGCTTTAAAAGAGCCAGAGATTATAGAAGTGAGAGACTCCCTTAATTTATGGCCATTAAAAAACAGTTGGAATTTACCTCAAGATGGTAAAACAAACCCAATTTCTTACAAAATACGTGTAAATATTAGCGGAACCTACGTTATTGATGTAGATATATTGAGATATACCGATGACAAGTCGTCAAATTTAAGGATGACAATTATGGCCTTATATGAAGATGGAACAAAAGATATGAATTCAATAGGAACAATTGTTAAGGATAATAAGTTTCATAATTACAAAACCTTTGTTACAACAAATAGCAATAAGGAACTTAAAGAAATATCGGGCTGGATATTAGACCATAGTGAAGGGACCTTAAATAAGCATATTAAAGTAAAAAACATAGAAATAAGGAGGCTAGAAGAAGATCAATTTAAGAAATTTAAAGAAAAAGAGAAACAGTCTAATCCTAAAAAATGATAAATTAATCAAAAACATTAGATAAAAATTTCGTTTATTTTTAATAATGTTATAAATTTGTAGAATTACATAGAATTAAGGTTTCTTTATGAGAAATATAATATTAAATGCGATAGAAGACGAATACTATAGACCAATAGTAAATTTTGATGCTGAAAAAGGAGTGTGTACTCTTGAGGGGGAATCGTACCTTGAAGAAACAGATGATTTTTTTGAGCCTTTACTAGAATGGTTTAAAGAATATACACAAACAACTAATAAAGAAATAACTTTCAATTTTAAATTAACGTATTATAATACTAGTTCATCAAAAAAAATATTGGAGTTTCTTAAAATGATTAAAGAGTATATGCAAAGAGGCAACAAAGCCAATATCAATTGGTATTATGAAGAAAATGATACCGATATTATTGAAGATGCTGAAGATTTTATGGTTATTACAGGTTTAAAATTTAATTTGTTGAAATTTTAAATACAAACAAATATTTATTTTTACTATAATTGTAAGTTTTCTTCTAAATTCTGATTACCTTCTAAATTTTATTAAGTAAGTGTGTTAAGTCAAATCAACTTTGAATATAATGTTGTATGGCAAATATATAAATTGAAAACAATAATTACAATTAGGTGAAAATATATACAAAAACAGGCGATAAAGGACAAACATCTTTACTTAGCGGAGAGCGAGTTTTAAAAAACAACCCTCAAATAGAAGCTTATGGGACAATTGATGAGCTTAACTCATTTTTAGGCTTATTGATATCAGACATCGAAAACGAAGCTATAAGAGTAAATTTAGAATTAATACAGCATAAATTATTTAATGCAGGAACAAGTTTCGCTATAAAGTCTGAAGTAAAATTCGATGTTCCAGAAATAACCGAAGAAGATATTTCTTTTTTAGAAAATGACATTGATAAAATGAATAAAGAACTTCCAGAATTAACAAATTTCATTTTACCTGGAGGAACACGTGCAGTAAGTCTTACGCATGTATGCAGAAGTATTTGCCGAAGAGCAGAACGAAATGCTATATCGGCAGATTTAGATTCAGACCATTCGAGTATGGTTATTAAGTATTTAAACCGACTTTCGGATTATTTTTTTGTATTATCACGAAAAATTTCAGAAGAGTCTGGTGCAGATATAATAAACTGGAAAAAGTAATCGTTTAAAAGTTGAAAAATAAGAAATAAAAAAATTGTTTTTTACTCTTTTTTATTTCATATTTGCAAATCTTAGAAAAGTCTATATTATTTAACATTTATAACCATGTATTGGACACTAGAATTAGCATCAAAACTAGAAGATGCACCATGGCCAGCAACAAAAGATGAACTTATTGATTATGGAATAAGATCAGGAGCGCCGTTAGAAGTAATTGAAAATCTTCAAGAAATTGAAGACGAAGGAGAAAGTTATGACAGTATCGAAGATATTTGGCCTGACTATCCCAGTAAAGATGATTTTTTCTTCAATGAAGATGAATACTAAGGAACGGAAATTAAATAACTTATAGGTAATTGCTGTCGCAATCAATATCGTTATTTTAATTTCATTCTTAAATAAAAAAATCGGTTAATTAATTAACCGATTTTTTTATAGTTTAAAATATCTTTAGGGAGTTTCTGGTGGCAATGTTGTTTTAGGTGTTTTGGATATTTCTTCATGAATGAAAATATCATCTCTTTTTAGAGGTCTTGAACTACCTTTCCATATAAAACCGTCAAGCTTTTCTTCGCTAGGAGCTAATGTTAATGGAGGATACATTTTTGCAATAGGCTTTGTATAATACCAGATTTCATCAATTGCTGCGTCTTTCAGATAAATAATCATATCTTCACATTCAATTTTATTAACTCCAATAAGCCTTTCTTCTTCATCTTTAATAAAATACACTGCTCTCCCAGATGTGTTTACATCTACTTGATAAAGATTTCTATCTTCTATATAGCCAACCATATCTATACCTTTAATTTGATTATATCTTATAGAATCTGATTGTGATATTATAAAAGCATTATTCTCCATATCAATCTGCTCAATTTCATTTTTAAAAGTTGAAATAACAATAAAATCAGCTGTAATTTGATTTTCACCCGACCATAAAACAGGATCCTGGTACATTTGAATAATAGAATCTTTAAAATTGTAAACTAAAGAGTCGCACATTGCTTGAAAATCTGGTTTATAAATTTTAACATGTGAGTATGCTTCAATAATTCTATAAACATTGTCTATATCAGCCTCAACAATAGTATCACTATAGGAGCGAATTGTATCAGCGTGCATAAACATAGTATCTTTTTCGGCAACTTGAACAAATACGGCAGAATCTGTCATTAGCGAATATTCAATTTTCTCAAAATACAAGCAACGATTTCCTGTTAAATAGGCATTTTGCAGGGTATCTTTTATGGTTACATTTCTAAAAGCTTTTCCTATACCTTTGTTTCTGTCGTAATATAAACTATCGCCAGTTAGTTGTTTTTCTTTATTCTTGTATAATGAGTTTTTATTAAATTGCGAAATATTTAATTCGTGATTATACCAGCCATTTTCGCAATAAATATAATTTTCGTCGCTAATAATTTCTGTTGGTCCTAAAAAGTATGAAATTGATGTTTGTGTATTGTGTTTTAATGTATCCGAATACATTGTAAATTTGGGATTAATAACAATTACCTCTTTTTTAAAGAAAAATTCGTTAAAATCGGCATAATAATAGCCATAAACGCTTGTTAAAGTATCTTCGCCATTTATTGTAACTCCTCGATTAAAATAATATCCAATATTTTTCTCGATATTATAGTCCAAACTATCGGTATATAAATTTAGGCTATCTTTTACTAATAAAACACGATTTCTTATTTTTGCATATTTATTAACACCAGAATAATATAGTGTATCACCATATAAATATACAGTATCACCCTCAGCATCAGGGGATTCTATTCTAATATTACCATAGGCATGAAATATTTCTGTATCGGGATTAAACAAAGCACTATCACAGTACATTATAGAGTTAGCATGGTAAAAAATAACAGAATCAGTAAGTACTTTTATTTCGGGACCAAGCTCGGCAGTTGTATAAAATAAATTAGATTTAAAATCAATTTTTGCTTGTGCTAAGGTTTTACTTGTATATAAAAACCCAACAAATACAAGAATTATAATAATAATGTTTTTTTTAGCTATAAAATTCATGCGTTTTATTCTGTTTCAGAAGGAATTCCCGGCTGATAATATTTAGGTAAAAATTAAAATATAATAAAATACTAAATTTTAAAGACTCTTTTTTTACAATAAATCTCTAATTATGTCATCAACAGTAATTCCTTCTGCTTCGGCTTTATAGTTTTTAATTATACGGTGTCTTAAAACTGGTAATGCAATTGCTTTTACGTCTTCAATATCGGGTGTGTATTTGCCTGATAGGGCTGCGTGTGCTTTTGCTCCAATTACCAAATATTGCGATGCACGTGGTCCTGCTCCCCAATCAAGATACTCGGTGGCTTTTGGGTGTGCGTTTTCTGTGTTTGGACGTGTTTTTGCCACTAAATTTACAGCATACTTTAATACATTTTCGTTAATTGGAATACGCCGTATTAGTTTTTGAAAATAAATTATTTCTTCTTTTGTAATTACATTATTAAGCTCGAACTTAAACTCCGAAGTTGTTTTTTCAACTATAGTAATTTCGTCTTCTAAAGTGGGATAATCTAACCAAACATTAAACATAAACCTGTCTAATTGGGCTTCGGGCAGGGGATATGTACCCTCCTGCTCAATTGGATTTTGAGTTGCTAAAACAAAAAATGGTTCGTCGAGTTTATAAGTTTTTCCTCCAGTTGTTATAGAGCGTTCTTGCATTGCTTCTAGCAGTGCTGCCTGCGTTTTAGGAGGGGTTCTATTTATTTCATCGGCTAGTACAATATTTGCAAATAACGGACCTTTAATAAATTTAAAGTTTCGTTTTTCATCTAAAATTTCTGTTCCAATAATATCGGAAGGCATTAAGTCTGGGGTAAACTGTATTCTCTTATAGTCTAGCCCCAAAATTTCGGCTATTGTACTAACTAATAGCGTTTTTGCCAAGCCTGGAACACCAATCAAGAGTGTGTGCCCGTTACTAAAAATAGCAAGAAGTACTTCTTTAATAATTTGATCTTGCCCGTAAATAGCTTTATTAATTTCATTAAAAAAGTTATCGTGTATTTTTTTTAGAGCATCAACTGCTTCAACATCATTTTTATATGCCATTATATTTATTTTAAGTAGTCTTTCAAAAAAATTCTGTATTTGCCTGCCTATAACTTACATATTTTGCAAACTTTAACACAAGTCCGCAACACTTTAATTAGCGTTCTGTGCAGATATAAAATAAGGTCTTATACCTTATTTTAACCAACCTGAATATTTAAAATTACATTTTTTGTACTCAGGGTTAATTTTTATGTATGTAGTTTTTTGTTTTTCAACAATCCATTTGTCAACAACGGTTTTCTTTTTATAAGCTAAAGCCATATCGCTTATTTTTTGATAATCGGTTTTAATATTGGCAACATGGGCTTTTGTTCTTGATTTAATAACAACAATTTTTATTTCATTTTTGCCTCTCATACTTCTACTTTCATAAGGTTCTGATACCTCGCTAAGCTTTAGTTGCTTTAGTATATAATTGGTTGCAGGGTCTATTTCTCCACTTTTAAATTTTGACATTCCTGTGTATTGGTTTATCAATATGCCTCCACTTTTTCTTGAATTTTTATCTTGCGAGAATTTAGCTGCTGCCTCTTCAAAAGTATAATCGCCTTTTCTAATAAGAGTTGCAATACTATCTAATTTCTTTTTTGCTCTAATATTTTCAGTTACTAAAGGTTTTGGTATTTTTAATATATGTCTTACTCTTATTTTAGAACCTTTCCTTTCAATAAATTGAATAAGGTGATATCCAAATTCAGTTTTTATTATTTCTGTAAGTTCTCCTTCATTTTCAAGTCCAAATGCTGCTTCAGAGAATTCTGGTACTAAGTCGCCTCGTTTTACCCATCCTAATTCGCCTCCTTCTTCGGCAGAGCCAATATCGTCGGAGTATAAACTTGCTAATACTGCAAAGTCATCGCCACTTTCTACTCTTTTTTTATAATCTTGAAGTTCTTTTTTAATTTTAGTAATTTGAGCTTCTTTTATTTCAGGATATATTACAATTTGTGATATTTCTACTTCAGATTCTATTAAAGGAAGACTATCTTTTGGGAGTTTCTTATAAAACTCTTTTACTTGTTGAGGCGTAACTTTTACGTTTGCTGTTATTTCAGACTGCATACGTTGAGTTTTCATTTGGTCTCTAACTAATTCTCTAAAATATTCTTTAATTTCTCCATAAGATTTTGCATAGTACTCTTCAAGCTGTGCTCTTCCACCCATTTGGTCTTCAAATAGTGTTATTCGCCTTGAAAGCTCAGCTTCAATTTGTATTTCTGAAACTTCGACACTATCAATTTCTGATTGATTTAATAGTAAGGTTTGAAATAATATTTCTTCAAAAACTTCACATCTAGTGTTCGATGTTATTATATTTCCTTGGGCTTTTTTATGAAGCATTTGTGTTTCAAGGTCGGATTTTAGTATTATTTTTTGACCTATAACTACTATTACACCATCAATTGATTTATCCTGTGCATTAAGGTTAAGGTTCGAAAAAACAATAATAAGACTTATAATTAAGCTAATTTTTTTTATCATATCTTTAATATTATGCAATTTATTTATTCAAAAATTTTAATATTTTTATGGCTTTGAGCATTTTGATAAATAACTGCCTCTAATTCATTTATTAATTCTACTTTTCTTTTATTTATTATAATAAGTTTAATTTGTTCGCTAATGTTTTCTAATGGTTCTAAATTATCTTTTAATTTATAATCGTTTATTCTTACAAAATAATAAAAATCATTATCTTGAGTTTGAATTTTGTTGGTAGATTTTAAAATAACTTCTGGATTTGATAATCGAGAAGGTAATAAACTAGAAATTTCCGAAAATCTCACCCATTTATTGCTGAAGAAGTCGTATTTAGATGCTTTATTCTTAGCAATTTCTTTGACCTTGTCTTTATTTTCTTGTTTATTCGAAAAAAACATATTTCTAAATGCTACAATATCTTTATAATTTACCGAAAATTTATAGAACTCAGCTTTTACAATTGCTTGATTTAGTTTAAAGCTTTCGGAATACATTTCAAAATAGTCTTCAATTTCTTTTTCGGAAACAGTTGTATCTAATTTTTGTTTTAAAAATTCTTGCTTGTACCTGTCAATAAGTAAAGATGCTCTATAATCCAAAACAATTCTGTCAACATCTTTTTGGGGGTCGCTTAAATTTATTTCTGCCATATTAAGCATTGCTTGCTTTCTTACCCAAAGTTCTATACGATCCTTTATTATTAGCATACTGTCTTCTTTCGTTGCACCTTCTGGCATAATAGACCGTATGTCTTCTAAATACAATGTTTTATCGAATACTGTTGCTACAATTGTTTTATCAGAGTTATTATTATCGTTTTTACAAGCTGTAACAAAAAGTATAATTACTAATAATGAAACATAAATATATTTAGTCATAATAATAACATTTAAAAGGGTTTGAATATTTAATAAAACTCTATCATACAACAAAAACTGAATTTTATTGTATGATAGATTTTATGTTAGCAGAAACAATTACTAAAGTTTAATATTTTCTAAAGTCTTCTTATTTACTTTAACGTTATATTTATCTTTTAATTTGTCAACCCAAAGTTTTTCTAAGTAATTTTGATAGTCGGCAATAATTATCCCTTTAATTTCATTAAATTCTTTACCTTTTGTTTTAACAGTATTATTGATATATACTAAAACATCATTGTCAATATACACAATTTTCTGATTTTCAATAATTTTTCCAGCTTTTATAAGAGCAAAAACTTTGTCGGCATACATGTTTTCATTTTTAGAATATTCGCCGCCACCAATTTTTTCTAGTTTTTTAATATCGTTATTTGCTACTTGTGCAATAACTTGTTCATCAGTATATTTATCTCTTTGTTTTGAAAGAATCTTAGCGGCTTTTTCTGCATATTTCTTATTGGAGTATTTAAAAATGGATAAATCAAGCTTAATGTTATTTTTATAATCGCTTTTATTATCGTCGTAGAATTTTTTTAATCCTAAAGAATCATTTGATGCTTTATCCCAAACTTTAATTTTAGTTAGGTCAAAAAGTAAAATTCCGTCATGATATTCTTGCATTAAGAATTTGAATTCTGGGTGTTTACTTTCTAAACCATCTTTTTCTATTTCAACAAGGCTTTCGTATATAAAGTCTATAAACGCATTGTCAACATAACTTTTAAAAGGTACTGGTCTTGTCCTAACTTGTTTATTTTCAAGAAATTTACCAAAATCAGTTTCATCATATTTTACGCCATTTATTTTAAATAGAAGTTTGTTATATTCTGCGTTTTCATAACCAGTATATTTCCATTTCCCTTTAAAAATAGAGCTATCAATTATTGTATAAAAGGCTTCGGGTTTACTAAATTCTTTGAAGTCGAAATCTTTTTTCAATTTATTAATAACATAGTCGCTAATAATTTTTTTCATTTCAGGGTCTTGAGTAACTTTTTTCTCAATGTTTTGTTTTTGTTTATCAAAACTATCAGGAGCTTTTTTATCAATTAATTTGATAATATGCCAGCCAAATGTAGTTTTTATAGGCTTTGTATATTCCCCTATCTGTTTTATACCAAAAGCTGCACTTTCAAATTCAGGAACCATTCTTCCTGTAGAGAACCAAGGTAATTCACCACCTTTATTTGCTGTTCCTTTGTCGTCCGATAGCTTGGCAAGATCTTTAAAGTTGTCGCCAGCACTTAGTCTTTTGTAAATACTATCTATTCTTGCTTTTGTTTGTATTTGTTGTTTTTCGGTTAAGTCATTAGGAACTCTTAGCATTATATGCGCAACTTGTATGCTACCTAGCGATGCTCTTTTGTCAATTATCTTTACAATATAATATCCAAAGTTAGTTTTTATTGGTTGTGAATATCCTTTTGTTTTTTCTGAAAAAATATAAGATTGTAATGAATATGGAATTCTAATTACTGGTAAATAAGGTAAATGACCTCCATTTGATGATACCGATTTGTCATCAGAAGTTTCTTTTGCTACTTTTTCAAAATCTTCAGATGCATCAAGTCTTTTTATAATTAAATTTGCTTTTTCTAAACCTGCATCCCATTTTTTTTGTTCAGCATTTGCTGGAATAGAAACAAAGATAATATCCATTTTTACATCAAAAAGGCTTCTTTCGTATTGTTGTTTAACTAGCTCTTTAATTTTAAGATTTTCAATTAAATATGGCTTAGCTAATTGCTCTCTATATCCTGCTAATTCATTTCTAAAAGAAGCAGCTGTGTCCATTTGTAAATTTTCTGCTTCGTGTACTTTTAGCTTAAAATTTATAAAAAGGTCTAAATATTCGTTTATAGAGTTTTCACTTCCTGCAACAGAGTTGTTCTTTTTATAAATATGAACAAATTCTTCGGAAGTTATTTTCTTTTTCCCGATAGTAATTAATGTTGCTTCATTTTGTGCAAACAGTGCAATTGAAAATAATGAAACTATTACTAAAATAAGGGTTTTCTTCATAACTTTTTCTTTTTATTTTGATTAATTAATATTCTATCTACTATAATTTGGTGATTCTCGTGTAATTGTAACATCGTGAGGATGATTTTCGACTACTCCTGAACTTGTAATTTTAACAAATTTTGCTTGCTGTAAATCATTAATATTTTTTGCTCCACAATATCCCATTCCTGCTCTTAATCCTCCTATTAATTGGTATATTACTTCGTTTAAAGTTCCTTTGTATGGTACTCGTGCCGAAATTCCTTCAGGAACAAGTTTTTTTATATCGTCTTCAATGTCTTGAAAGTATCTATCTTTTGAGCCATCTTGCATTGCTTCAACAGAACCCATTCCTCGATATGCTTTAAACTTTCGACCTTGATATATTATTGTTTCACCTGGTGATTCGTGTACTCCTGCAAATAATGAACCTAGCATTACAGAAGATGCTCCTGCTGCAATGGCTTTTACAATATCGCCAGAATAACGTATTCCTCCGTCGGCAATAACTGGTACGCCTGTTGCTTTTACTGCATTGGCTACGTCATAAATTGCTGAAAGTTGAGGAACTCCAACTCCAGCAATAATTCTAGTTGTGCAAATAGATCCAGGACCTATACCTACTTTAATTGAGTCGGCTCCAGCAGCAATTAAGTCAACAGCTGCTTCTACTGTTGCAATATTTCCAACGACAACATCAATATCTTTAAATTTTTGTTTAATTTTTTTTAGCATTTCTATTACACCTTTTGAGTGTCCGTGTGCAGTGTCTAGCACAACTGCATCAACTCCTGCTTTATGTAATGCTGTAACTCTTTCAATTGTATCGTGTGTAACTCCAACTCCTGCAGCAACCCTAAGTCTTCCTTTGCTATCTTTGCAGGCATTTGGCCTGTCTGCTGCTTTTGTTATGTCTTTATAGGTTATTAATCCTACTAATTTGTAGTTTTTATCAACCACAAGTAGTTTTTCAATTTTATGTTTTTGAAGAATGCTTGCTGCTTCGTCCAGTGTTGTGGATTGAGAAGTGGTTACAAGATTATCCTTGGTCATAATTTTTTCAATTTGAAGATTAAACCTGTGTTCAAATCTTAAATCACGATTGGTTACTATACCTATAAGCTTAGATTGCTTATCTACCACAGGAATTCCTCCAATCTTATATTTCTTCATTAAATCTAAAGCTGTTTGTACAGTTTCATCTTTAAAAATAGTGATAGGATCTATAATCATCCCATTCTCAGCTCTTTTAACTTGCTTTATCTGCTGAGCTTGTTTCTCTATGCTCATATTTTTATGAACAACTCCTATTCCGCCTTCGCGTGCAATTGCAATTGCTAGCTCGGCATTGGTAACAGTATCCATTGCAGCCGAAATAATAGGTGTGTTAAGAGTAATATTCTTGCTAAACTTTGTAACTAAACTTACGTCTCTTGGGAGTGCTTCAGAGTAGGCTGGCACAAGCAAAACGTCGTCAAAGGTATAGGCTTCGGAAATAACTTTTTCAGTAAAAAAGGACATGACCCGTATATTTTATGTTGTTATAACTAATAAATATTTTGCCAAAAATATAAAATATATTATTGTTTTGTGTTAAATTTTGTGAAAAATAACATAATATAAGTTATACATAGTTAGAAGTTAAATTTTAAATAGAGAAAGCACGAAAGAAAACGTTCAAATTGATGAACTATTTACAGGTGCTAATCTACATAAATAGACATTATATCTATTAATTAAAAAAGTAACTACTGTAATAATTGAAAAGGATACCACTTTGAACAACAAAAATACAATTACTTTTTCAATAAAAAGATTGTTATTTTTTTTGTTAAGTTTGTTAAATAATGAAATTCAAGGGAAGTTTATACCGATTATGAGTCAAAACGAACTATATGTTTTAAAAATATAGTTCGTTTTAAACCTTAGGGCTAAATGCTTTTTGAAAGTGATTTTATATTATCAAAAATATTCATATCCATGCTTTTGGAATTCCATTTTAAATAAGAAGTTATATTCTCCTTTACCTCCCATAAATGTAAATTCAATTTTAAAATCCATTTCTTCGGTTTCCCAAATAGCTGTAATAACATCATAGCCCCAATGTCTTTCAACATAAGGGTCTTTAAATTTTTTATTTTCAGATGTTATTTTTTTAGGTTCACCATATTTTAATTTATATTTTTCAATAACTTTTTGTGTTGCCAATAAATATTTATCAAAATTTTCTTGTGTTATATCATCGCTATAGGAATTATACATAAACCATTTAAGCTTTCCTTCTTTGAAATTATACGACCATCCCCCATCCATTTTTTCAATTTGAGTTTTATACCCATATTGTTTATTATTGTTTGTTTCTTTTTTTATAATTTCCGGGAAATTAGTTGAAAATTCAACAAAATCCATTCCAATTATTGGTAACTTTTGTTCCATAGTTTCAGTATTTAAGTTTTGGCTATTACACGAA
>JAOZLS010000018.1:11756-25174 GCA_029934705.1 Bacteroidales bacterium
CGAAGCACAAGAAACAAGTTAAATATTAATAAGTATATTTTCATCTGTTTACTTTTATAATTTTAATATAATAAAGGTTACTGTTATGTTTGTTTGTTATATTTGTGATGACATTTCCATGTCCTGCGGACTCTGGAAAGTCAATTATCCAGCAGACTCACTACTCAATTGTTTAAAATAAATCTTCTATATTTTCAATTGGTAAACTAAAAATAAGAAATTCTTTATAAGTACTTCTTTCTTTAATATATGTTTTTAGTTCTTTAGCTGTTGATTTATGACCTTTATCTAGTTCAAAATATTCTGCCCATATCCATCGGGTGCAAATTTACCAACTAGTCCTGCTCTAAAAACCACCTTACCATCTGGGCAAACTATATATCGTCATCTTCCGCTGATAAGTTGTATTCACATTTTTCGTCATCACCATAATTATATTCTATTCCATCAAGCTTACTTAAATTCATGGACATTTGCCCTTTCATAATTGCATTGTATCCTCTATTAAGCGATACAAACTCTTCGGCCTGTGCTCTTGTGTCAAATTTTTCGACAAATAAACCATAAATATACGATTGCAAACTTCCTAGTTTTAGCAATGTCCAGTCTCGTTGGTACTTATTATTAAAAATTGTTATTTCTTGAATAGTTCCTGTTTGAGAAACATAATCGGCAATAATATAATTTTTCATTAATCTAGCTGTTACATTTGACTCCGTGTTTGCCTGACCTCGCAAATTAACTGGCGATGAAATTATTACAACATATTGAGAAAAAGAGCTTACTGTTATAAATAATAAGCTTACGAGAAATAGTTTTTTTTTTCATACATTAGTTTTTTAAATAATTTCAACTAAAATATGAAAAAAAAAAGTCTTATACAATAATTTTTGATTAATGGTATAAACACATCAATAAGGCTCTAAACAACTAAATAACAAATACTTAAACAATGTAATAAATGATTAAATAAATCTAATTATTAGGAGACGCTAGAACTTGGGTCCAATACGAATTATTTTCGCCTACTCCCATTTCAGTAAGGTTTCCATTCATAATATTTTTACAATGCCCTGGACTATTTATCCATCCTTCAATAACAGCTTCTTCGGTAGAATATCCTAAAGCTATATTTTCACCATAGGTTGACCATCCGTAGCCTGTGGCAGTTATTCTTTCGCCAGCACCAATCCCATCTGGCGTTGTATGATCAAAATAATCATTTTCATACATATCGTTACTATGGTTTTGAGCGGCCTCTTCAAGCAAATCGTTCCAAACTACAGGCTCTACCGGCGGAAAATATTCATCGCCACAATTACAACCAGAGCTTCTATATTCGTTTACCAAATCTAACAGTTTATCAATCCGCTGAGTGTCTGGAGTTGGAATTATTTCATCTTCACCTTCATCTTTACAAGAAAAAATTAATATACTTAACAATACTAAAAGAAATGTTATTTTTTTCATTTTACAAATTTTTATTTATGATAAAAGTACGCTTTTTTTTGAAAATAAAAAAAAGAAACTTCTATATTGAAGTCTCCTTTTTTATGTTTTCACCTGAAAAATTTCACATTTATCAATCGCAGATGAAAACACCTACGACAGGCAAGGTCATTATATAATTAACCTACTAAACAAATTTTACATTGCACCTTCTTCGTCCTCGCCATTTCTTGATTTTCGTTCTGGCTTAAAATTATTTATTTTATAGCTTAAACTAATTGTAAACACAGGAGCTTCTCTATAATACTCATTAATAGAATAAAAACTTTCGCCTTCGTAAGTTGTAACATATTTGGCTGTTTGAAAAGGGTCTCTTACTTTAAAAACCATTGACAATTTACGCTTAAAAAACTCTTGACGATAAGCAAAATCAAACATATAAAATCCTTCACGTGTTCCTTGTGCAGTAACAGTTGGTGCATTATACATTCCGTTTATTTGAAGCCTAGATGTTTTAGAAAACATAAAAGTTGAATTTACTCTAAAATCATAATTGGTACTATTACCATCGATTAAACCTTCGGTATTTGATTGGATGTAATACTGATAAAAGTTAGCATTAGCAAAGACTTTCCACCATTTTGTAATTGGAGTATTTACAGATATTTCTGTACCATAAGCATAAGTTTTGTCTAAATTCTCAAAAGTTAGAAGCATAACATTATTATCCTGTAAAGTTTGAGTTTGAGTTATTGCATCATTAGTTTTTCTATAATATAACTCGATTGTAAAAAATGTTTTGCTAAATGTTTTTTGGTAATTTAGTTCGTAAGAGTCAACATATTCTGCTCCTAAATCGGGGTTTCCTACTCGGTAATAATACGAATCGGAATAACTAGGATAAGGATTTAAGTACCAATGTCTTGGTCGTCTTATTCGTTTACTATAACTTGCAAGTATTTGCTGATCTTTAGGTAATTCTTTTGATAAGTGCAATGATGGGAAATAATCGGGTCTGTTAATTGAGAATTCCTCGTTTGTTGTGTGTTGTTCAATTATTCGATATGTATATTCGCCACGTATTCCTGCTTTGTAACCAATACCTAAAACTTTGCCTGTATATGTTGAATATGCTCCATATATATTTCTTATAAATGTCATTTCGTTTGAAAAATCGGTATTTGTAACCCAATTATCACTATCATAATCAAATTCATCGTAAATATAATCGCCTCCAGCACTCATTATTCTATTTTGAATACCTGCTTCAAATTTATTATCATTTTTTAAAGGTAATTCATAATCGGCTGAAATTCTCCATCTTACTCTGCTTCTATCTTGAAAAGTTTTTACTAAATTTCCGTTGGCTATAATATTCCCATCAGCATCAACAGGTGTTTCAGAGTTATTATTTACTTGTCCACCATCACGAAAAGAATAATCAACAGTTGCACTTACCTTGTGTCCTTTTTTATTTGCAAAATTATGCTTTAAATCAAAAGTTCCTGAATAATAAGGTCCACTAATTCCGAATAAACCTTCGGTTCTTGAATATTCGTCGATAGTTGTAGGAGAGCTATATATATGATTATCAGAATACATATTTCTTGCATATTCAAAATGTCCATATTTCCCTGACAATGTAAGAGTTGTATTTTTTGCAATATAATAGTCAAATCCTATTTTCCCTGAATATCCCTCACGCCCATGAGACATTTCGGTTGCTGTAGATAAAAATTGTGTAGATTCTGTTAAATATGTTTCTCTAAGAAATTTTCCTTCTCCATTATGTGTTCTTTTTCCATAATCGGCACCAACAAAAAAGTTTATTTTTTTTGTTTTATAGTTAAAAAGGAAATCGGCAGAATGCTTGTCGCCAGTACCATAAGAAACGTTTACAATTCCACTAAAACCTGACAATTGTTTTTTCTTTGTAATAACATTTATTATTCCTGCTGTTCCGTCGGGGTCGAATTTTGCCGATGGGTTTGTAATAATTTCAATTGTTTCAACAGTAGATGCAGGTATTTGATTCAAAATATCATTGGCATCCAAAACCGATGGTTTTCCGTCAATTAAAACCGTAAAATTTGAAGAACCACGCATTGTTACATTTCCATCAATATCAACATTCATTGATGGTGTGCTTTCTAAAACATCAACAAGAGTACCACCACTTGCATTTATATTTTTACTTACATTTATTACTTTTCTATCAATTTTATATTGTATTGCTGATGCTTCTCCTACAACTTCTACTCCATCAATATCTCTATCGCCCTGCTTTAATTTTATAATTCCGCAGTCGTAAGTTATTTGTTTTGGATAAACTTTTATTTCGTTTAATGTTTCTTTGTAATACCCTATAAAATTGGCAGTAAGATAATACTTGCCATATTTTAAGTTTTCAAAAATAAAAGTTCCGTCTTCCGATGTCATTACTCCATCAACCACCGAAGAATCTCTTTTACTAAAAATGGCAACTGTAGCAAATGGCACTGGTTTCTTAGTTTGTGAGTCTATAACTAATCCCTTGATTATACCATTTTTAGGCATGTTTTGTCCTTGCCCTCTTCCACCACCTTGCCCGCCTTGAGCAAAAGATGATAGACTTATTGCAAGAATACTTATGAATAATACTATTTTTTTCATTCCTAATTAAATTTGAATTAATATTTGCACTAATTTTTATACTCTGACTGTAAGATTAATAAAAAGTTTAAACAGAATTTTGATAAAAATACGAAATGCAAGTTTAATTGTATAAACGGTTAAGTTTTGGGAGAAATGTTTGAAGGGGTTGAAAATTTTGATGTGAATTTGATTTTTTAAGTTAAAAAAGCAATAATGAACTTGTTATAAATAGATAGGTCGTCCTTACGGACTTAGTATTGTATTCATTTTTCCCGACTTTCGTCTGAGTTTAACAATAGGGCGTACTATCGCACTAAAGAATGTTCTTTGTATGGAAAGCAGTTAAATATTTGCAAAAGTAAGTTATTTTTGCAAAATTTCATTCTGCAAAAACAGCATAAATTGTTTAACTCATTAAACCAAATCTAAAAGTTGCATTTATTAGTTAAATTTAAGTTTCATTAAATATTAATATACGCAAAATGTGAATTATACCAAATAAATTTCAAAGTTGCCAAAATAAATTCAAAATATTTTTTTGTTTTAAAATCTTAAAATTTCAAGCATAGCCGTAGCTACGGTTTAAAATTTAAGTACAGTAAAACAGAAAAAGATGAAGGATTTATCGGCAATTTTGATGTTTATTTGGTATTGGTAGTCAGGTGAAAACACCTGATTGAGGCAATCTGCCTGTTGCAGGTGTTTTCACCTGCAACTACTTATGGCAATTCGATAATTTCAAGATTTCAACGCAATTTCCAAGTCGAGCCAATAAATTAAACATTTATGCTGTTTTGTTACTTCTTATCAACACTATTCCTTATATTTTCTACCACATTACAGGGAGTATAGCTCAAAAAACTATTTATACTAAATTATTTTAACACTTTATTTCAAAATAGTGTGTAAATAAAAACGCAAAAGTTTCAGCTATATCTAAAACTTTTGCATACATTTGTATTTTCTTTAACTATAATTAAAACTTATGCAAATAATTAAGCGAGACATTTATTTGAATCAAATAATTCCGTACGTTAATGTGAATTTAATTAAAGTAATTACGGGTCAGCGACGTACTGGGAAAAGTTATCTTTTAAAACAAGTAATAGAATATATAAAATCTACTGATACAAATACTCAGATTATTTATATTAACAAAGAAGATTATGAATTTGATAACATCAAAAACTATTCTGACCTAATTGAATATGTTGAAAATAAGAAAGAGAAAGAGAAAGAGAAAGTCACTCTTTTTATTGATGAGATTCAGGAAATTGCCGATTTTGAAAAATCTCTACGCCATTTTTTAACCAAAGAAATTTTTGATATTTATTGTACTGGGAGCAATGCGAAATTACTATCTGGCGATTTAGCTACCTTATTGAGTGGACGAAGCATAGAAATAGAAGTTTTTGCCCTAAATTACCCCGAATTTCTAATTTTTCATCAACTTAAAGATTGTACTGAAAGTTTTGAAAAATATATTTTATACGGTGGAATGCCAAATTTGCGTCATCTGCCCTTAGAAGACGAAATTGTATATAATTACTTGAAAAATGTGTATAATACAATAATTGTAAGAGATGTAATTGAGAGATATAATATCCGGAATGTAGTATTTCTAAGAAACCTGAGCAAATATCTTGCAGACAACACTGGAAGTTTGCTAAGTGCAAAACGCATTAGTAATTATCTGAAATCTCAACAAATTAAGATGTCTCCTACTGTTATAATCGAATATATTTCATATTTGTGTAATGCATATTTTGTATATAAAGTTAATAGAAGCGATTTGCAGGGAAAAAAAATCTTTGAGATAAATGAGAAATACTATTTTAATGATATAGGTTTACGGAATTCACTAATTGGTTATAAAACAAATGATATAAGCAAAATTTTAGAGAATATAGTTTTTAATCATTTGAAAATTGCTGGTTTTGAAATTACCGTTGGACAAGACCGTACAAAAGAAATTGATTTTGTAGCTCGCAAAAAAAATGAAATAATATACATACAAGTATGTTACCGATTAGATAGCCAAACCACAATTGATAGGGAATTTGGGAATTTACAAAAAATTAAAAACAGCTACCCAAAATACGTTATTTCAATGGATACTTCTTCAAAATCTACTATCAATGGAATAAAACATATTCATATTCGTGAATTTTGTTTGAAGAATTTATAATATAACTTTAATAAAAACAGCATAAATAATTTAACTCATTAAACATTTATGCTGTTTAGTTACTTCTTATAATTAAAACTATTATTTACTATTTTCCAGAAAATTCTTTATTAAAAGCTTTTAGTCTGCTTTCTAATATAGAATATTTATCTTCGGAAGTTTGCGAAACGCATGCACGCAGTCCTTCAGTTCTATCGCTACCTGTTGTTTGCAGGGCAATTGCACTAATTCCGTAGTATAAGAATTTTTCAAGCAATTCTCCGCCTGTCATACCTGGGTACGAAATTGTAAAGTAAAAACCATCTGCAAGTTCTGCTCCTTCATCGTTATCGTAAACTAGCTTGAATCCGTTATCTAGAAAAAGTTTTTTCATTACTTTTGCTCTTTTTCCATATTCAAGAATTCCTTCTCTAAAATTAAACTCGCCATTATTAGCTGCTTTAAGTAAAGCTGTTAGCCCATATTGTGGCGTATGCGGAACTCCTGACGATAGTGCATATAATGTATTATAAATTATAGAATATCCAAAGCCATCGGTTGAATAAAATCTTTTTAAATCGGAATATTTTCTTTGAAATAATTTATCAGAGATAGCCATCATTCCTACTCTTTGTCCTGCATAACTAAATGATTTTGAACTAGAAATAAGAAGAACATAATTATCGGTATATTTTGCAATAGTTGGTTGAAAAGGTGCTTCTCCTGGATGTGAGTAATCTTTTCTAAAGTCCATACCAAAATATGCGAGATCTTCTATTACAATAACATCATATTTATCAGCAACTTCGGCAATAATTTTTAATTCACTTTCTGTAAAGCTAATCCACGACGGATTATTTGGGTTTGAATATAGAATACTTGACATTTTACCATCTTTAAGGAAACTTTCAAGTTTATCTCTTAATTTTTCGCCTCTATAGTCAAAAACATCAAAACTTTTATATTGGTGTCCTAATACCTGACATTGAAGTTTTTGAACAGGAAAACCTGGGTCTATAAATAATGTTCCTTCTTTTGATGCATCTGTTCTGTTTGCTACTAAAAAAAGTATCATGCTTCCTTGAAGTGAGCCTACTGTAGGAACACAGCCTTGAGGTTTTACATCAATGTCCAAAAACATTTTCACAAAACGTGATATTTCTTCTTTTAAAACAGGAACTCCTTCAATCATTGCATACTTTGATGCTAAACCATCATCTAAAGCTTTTTTTTCTGCTTTTTTTGCGATTTCAGATAGGTCTAGACCTGGAACGCCCATTTCCATTCTAATATATTGCTCGCCAGTTTCAGCTTCTACCTCGTTTACTAACCGTACAATTTCTCTTATTGATGCATTTCCTATATCAGGAAGATTTGTTTCTTCTATTTTCCGTTTTACTACATCAAAATTAATAGGTGTGTTTTTTATCATTGTTATTTTTTTTAATAATAAAGCCGAGAATAACATCTCGGCTTTATTGTAAGTTAATTTATATTGCTAAAAACTTTTTTTATTATTTCACTGGCATAACCCAACGGATTTCGCCTTATTTTTCGTTCTTCCTCTCCTACTTTTAAAAACAAACCATCAAGAGCTCTTTCTGTTACAAAAGCTCCTAAATTTGTTGTTATTTTTGGTTTTCCTAAAAAAGGTGCAACTTTATTGTAGTAATTTACCATTGTTCCCCAAGCTTTATTTGTTGAAACATTTCCTACAAGCTTTTTATTAAGCGATGTATTTATTTTAGGTGCAAAAGCTGCTTTTAATTTACCATAAGTTTTGTCTTTTAAATACATTGTAGCTGCCGTTGAATCAAAACTTTGAGAGTAATTACTTTTACCTCTAAGTATGTTCATTCCATCAGTAACCGTCATTGATTTTATTGCATCAATAAATATTGGTTTTGCTTGGGAGGCGGCATCTTCTGCCGATCTATTTATACTTAAAATTACGTCGTCAACAGTTTTTTGACCAACTCCTGGTATTTTACTTATATTATCAATTATAACATTTGCTTCTTTTGGAAGAAATATTTTTACTGCTTTATCTTTAAAATATCCATTTTGTTTATGTAAAATAGTTGAAGAGGATTCTGCTCCAATTGAAAGAGCTTTTTTCAAGCCTTCAACAACTTCGGCCTCAGTTAAGACAATTGAGCCTGCCGATTGTAATATCTGTGTTAAAATTTCACACGAACCTAAAAATAAACTTGAAACTAAAAATATCGAAATTATAGCTTTTTTCATCTGTTTATAAATTATTTAAAAGGTTAGATGCGACACCCGCATGCTATCTTTTTATGTATTTATCTTGGGCAAAACTGCAATAATCATTTTCTTGTGTGTTAAAACTTATTTGTCATTGGCGTTTCATCTGTTTAATTTTAAATAAAATTCCACTTCTCTAAAAACTGTTATATAATGTTTATAAAAAAACATAATAAAATAGATTCTAAATATATCCTAAAAAAACTTATTCTTCTACATAAACAGAACCAAAAACTCGATCTAATATATCTAAAGCCCATTGAAATGGGTCTCGTCTTATTTTTTTCTCTTCAACACCAATTCTATAAAATACACCATCAAGTGCTTTTCCTGTTGCAAATTCGTCTAAGTTAGTATTTATATTATTTTCGGGTTCAACTAATAAATTATATGCTTGAGTAAGTGTTAGCCAAGATTCATTTGTAGAAATGTTGGCTACAAGTTTTTTATCTAATGCTGTTTTAATTTTTGGTTGGTATAATGAAAATAAACTAACATAGGTTTTTGCCATTAAATATGAAGTTGCAGCAGTTGAGTCAAATTCAGCTTTGTTTGAGCTTACTCCATTTAATATATTTAAACCATCTTCAACAGTCATTTCTGTTATTGCATTAATAAATATTGGCTTTGCCTCGGTAACAGCATCTTCGGCTGTCCTATTTAGTCTTAAAATTACTTCATCAACTTTTTCGTTTAATCCGAGGTAAGCAGGTGCACTAGCTAATATTTCTAACAAAGGGTCTGCTTCTGGTGGCAATAATATTTTAATAATTTCATTTTTAAAATATCCATCTTCCTTATTTAACTCAATAACAGATGAATCTGTTCCTAGTTCTAATGCTGTTTTCAACCCATTAACAATTTCTTCCTCACTTAATTCAACATTATCAAATAATTCGTCACAAGAACTAAAAAACATTGGAGTTATTGCTATTAATAATATATAAAGTAACTTTTTCATAATATACGTTTTTTATTAATTATAATATTCCGTTTTATCGGTATATACTTTTATTGCAAATTTAATCATTTTTTTTGATTTAAGTATTCTACTCATCAAATTAAAATTTTTAATATTTCTATTTTTAACTTACTTTGCTAATATAATAAAAAAAACAATTTTAAATAATGAAGTCAATCTTTTTAATACTTTTCATCTTTATAAATAGTCAATTATTCTCACAAATTTTAATAAATGAAAATTGTGCTTATAAAAATAATATTTTCTCGTCTATTGGTTTTAATAAAAAAGAAATTAATACTGAAAATTTACACAACTACCTAGATTCTTTGGGCTATAACAAAGATAGCCTTAATGTATATTATAAAGTACCTGTTAAATTCTGGATTTATAGGCAAGACGACGGTAGCGGAGGTGTATCCAATAAAGAAATAAAAGACTATATAAACTACTTAAACTACTATTACTCAATAAATAACACAGGAATTAGATTTTATCTTAATACCGATATTACTTATATTGATAAAAGTAAATATTATTTAATGCGATATATGTCTCAAGCTCCATTTCAGAGCATGAAAAACCGCACAAAAGGTAATTTGAATGTTATTATTGCAAGACGATTGCACAAAAGTGGTAAATTTGGCAAAAGACAAGAATATAACGGAACATACAATACTGTAACAAAAGGAGTTATAATTAGTTCAAAAACTTCAACTTCATCTCTAAGTCATGAAATTGGTCATTTTTTTGGTTTAAAGCATCCACATGAAGACTGGAAAAAAGGAAAACGTAAACAAGAGGCAGTTGACCATAGCCGTAGGTTTAATAGAATTTTTAATCATAGACTTATTTGCGAGCAAAATGGCGATGGTTTATGTGATACACCTGCCGAGCCAGACCTAACAATGTATTCGGACAAAAATTGCAAATATACTGGATGGAATGTTAAAGATGCCTGGGGTGATGTTTACAAGCCTAGTACAAAGAACATTATGTCGTACACTAGAAATCGTGAATGCCGAAATAGATTTACTAAAAGCCAAATTGCATTAATGCTAAAAACTGCCGAAAAGCGAAAATACAGCAAATATTGGAGAACAAATTTAGAGTTTAACAAGAAATTTGAATATGACCAGTTTGAACCTGATTTTTCAAAAGAAGCAGCATCAGAAATATTCTTTAACACAGCACAAACACATACTTTTCATAAAATTTTTATAGGAAAGAAAAGAAAATTTCTTGAAGACACAGAAGATTGGTTGTTTTTTAAATTAAAAATTAGAAAGCCTCAACTAATTACAGTAAAAATTTCAAGTGTTAATAAACCCATACAAAATATTAAAGTCTCAATATATTCAGCAAGAAAACTTTTAAAAGAAATTAATATAAAAAGCACAAACGAAGCAAGCATAAAGCTTCCAAACCTTCGTGCTGGCAAATATTTTATTGAAATTGAAAATTTAGCTCCTTCAAAAACTATTTCTTCTTATAAAATTGAAGTAAAGAAAAAAGTAAAATTGAAAACTGAATAAAAATATTCTATAATTTATATAGCACTTTAAAATTCAATACGTATTTTTGTAAAATATCTTTTTATACCTAAAACTAACAACCCACAAATGAAAAAACATTTACTATTATTGCTAGTCATTACTGTTTTCTTTAATTTTACAAATGCACAAAAAACAGAAAATCAAGTTCCTTTTTCTACTAACAACGACTACCTCACTATTTATAATGGAACAGAATATTTACCATTTTTTGTAAAAGGAATAAATTTAGGCATATCGGTTCCAGGAACTTTCCCTGGCGAATTAGCAGCAACAAGCGAGCAGTATAGTTTATGGTTTAGTCAAATTAAAGATGCTGGTTTCAACTGTATTAGGCTATATACTCTGCATTATCCTAGATTTTACGATGCATTACAAACATTTAATCAAGCAAATCCGCAAAATCCGTTATTTTTCTTTCAAGGAGTTTGGTTAAATGAAGAATTAGACGGATATGAGCATGATTTATATTTTATGAGCGATACTTTTAAAGTTGAAATTGAAGAAAACATTGACTGTGTTCATGGAAATAGAGTTATTGAACATAGATACGGGAAAGCTTATGGTACATTCAATACTGATGTTTCGGAATGGAACATGGGTTATATTATTGGAAGAGAAATTTACCCTCCAGAAATATTAACAACAAATGAAGAAAACCCTGATATTAACTCATTCACAGGAAATCATTTTTCGATATACGAAGCAACAGCATCTGAGGCTTGGATTGCCGAAAAATTAAACCATCTTGTTGATTACGAGGCAACTAATTATTCGACACAACGCCCTGTTAGTATTTCAAGTTGGCCAACGCTTGACCCTATACATCATCCCGAAGAATGGAATATTGATGAAGACACTGCTTTTGTTGACTTATCAAAAATTGAAATAATTGATGCTCCTGCTGGCTTTTTTATTAGCTACCACGCATACCCATATTATCCCGATTTTATTAGCGAACAATCTTCATATCAAGAATACTATGATTATTATGGACCAAACAGTTACCTTGGTTATCTTATAGAATTAAAATCGCATTACGAAAATTTTCCTTTAATAATTGCCGAATTTGGTGTACCATCAAGTTGGGGTGTTGCACATTATACATCATCGGGCATGAACCATGGGGGTTTTGACGAAACAGGACAGGGAGAAACCGATATTAGATTACTACATACCATGGAAAATGCACTTTGTGGCGGAGGAATGCAGTTTGCATGGATTGATGAATGGTTTAAAAGAACTTGGGTAACCGATCCTATTGATTATGACCCAAACAGACGAATTTTATGGCACAATATAACAGCTGCCGAACAAAATTATGGCTTAATTGGCTTTAGAATGAATACTGATTTTCAAAACATAGGTGATTTTGGAGAAGATGCAGAAATACAAAACATAAATGCTGGTGCAAATTACGATTTCTTAGAAATAAATATTGGCTTAAAAAACCCTCTCGAGAATATAGATGAAATGTGGATTTCGCTTGATACTTATTTAGAAGACGTAGGAGAATCAACACTTCCAACAGGGGACATTCTACAAAATCGCTCAGAATTTGCTTTACATATTACAAACTTTTCGGCAACATTATATGTAACCGAGGCTTACGATTTATATGGTATTTGGCATGGTATATCAGAACCTGACCAACTATTTCACACAACAGTAACCGACGGTGCCGACTGGAATATTGTTAGATGGAAAAATAACTTTAGCGATGAAAGCGTACAGTATATTGGCAGCTTGCAAGTAAATAGAGGTTTTCAGCCAGAATCGTCAATGGATGCAGTTACAATTTATGACGATTCTATTAAAATTAGAATTCCTTGGTCGCTAATAAATGTTGTTGACCCCAGCCAAATGACCGTTTTTAACGACGATAGAAATACCCCCGAAGTAGAAGAATATACATCTGACGGTATAGCTTTTTCGGTTTTATATAAAGAACAACTTTACAACTCTACTCCTCGTTTTACTTGGGAAACTTGGAATTCTATTTCGCCAGCAAATATTAGCGAAACCTACAAAACATCGTATTGGATTATGCAAGAAAGACTGCATGAATTCAATAACCCTGCAATTGCTGTTATTGATAGCTTTGAATTTGAAGGCACAGATTTTCCTTATACAGTTTATGAAGAAGACGGTGTACTAAAAAACGATTTTGATATTGATGGAAGTGAGATGTTTACCTTACTAACAGAAAACCCTGCAAACGGGGAAGTTGATTTTAATAGTGATGGTTCTTTTTTCTATACACCAGATTCTCTTTTTAATGGTATAGATTCTTTTGAGTATTGCATTTATGATGGTTACAATCTTTCAACACCAAACATTGTAGTAATTTCAGTTACTGGCAATAATAATTTTGCAGATATTTATT
>JAOZLS010000509.1 GCA_029934705.1 Bacteroidales bacterium
ACTAATGATTTTTCTTTTGATGGACAAACATCAGCACAAGAACCACAACCAGTACAATCAAGTGTTGAAACTTGAATACGGAAATTGTATTCTTTAAGTTGAGCTTTTCCTTTTTGGAATGTCATTCCTTCAGGTGCATTTGAAACTTCCTCGTCTGTAGCAAGGAAAGGACGAATACATGCGTGAGGACAAACATAAGCACATTGGTTACACTGAATACAGTTTTCATCAATCCACTCTGGTACAAATGAAGCAACTCCACGTTTTTCATATTGAGTTGTTCCTGCAGGGAAAGTTCCGTCTTCGTTACCAATAAATGCACTTACAGGAATTTCGTCTCCTTTAAGATTATTAATAGGATCCATTATTTTAGTAATGAATTCGGGAGTATTCTCGTCTCTTTCAATTCCTATTTTAACAACATCGCTAAGTGATTTCCACGACTCTTCTACTTCAATTTTTGTAATAGCATCGCCACCTTTATCAACAGCTGCATAGTTCATATTTACGATTTTATCGCCTTTTGAACCATAAGATTTAACAATAAATGCTTTCATCTTCTCAACTGCTAATTCGTAAGGAATTATCTCAGCTATTTTAAAGAATGCAGATTGCATTATTGTATTTGTTCTGTTACCAAGTCCTATTTCAACGCCAAGTTTTGTGGCATCAATAGTATAGAATTTGATGTTTTTGTCAGCCATTACTTTTTTATAGCTTTCAGGAAGTCTCTTTTTAGTTTCCTCGGCATCCCAAGGGCTATTTAATAAGAAAGAACCACCTTCTTTAATACCTGCAAGCATATCATACTTGTATAAATACATTGTATTTGAACAAGCTACAAATTCTGGTTGAGATACTAAATATGTTGAACGAATAATTTTATCACCAAAACGAAGGTGAGAAATTGTAATACCACCCGATTTTTTTGAATCGTAAGAAAAATATGCTTGAACATACTTGTCTGTGGAATCTCCAATAATTTTAATTGAATTTTTGTTTGCTCCAACAGTTCCGTCAGCACCAAGTCCAAAGAATTTACCTTCAAAAGTTCCTTCTGGAACAGTTGTAATTTCTTCGATAAATGGTAAGTTTGTGAATTTTACATCATCAATAATACCAACAGTGAAATTATGTTTTGGTTCGTTTCTGTCCATGTTTTCATAAACAGATTTCATCATAGTAGGAGTTGTATCTTTTGAAGATAAACCGTAACGTCCCGCAACAATTTCAGGAGCATTTTTATCACCTTTGTATAGTTCAACTACATCTAAGTATAATGGATCTCCGTTAGCACCTATTTCAGTAGTTCTGTCTAAAACAGTAATTTTCTTAACTGATTTAGGAAGAGCTTGCATGAAATATTTAGCTGAGAATGGTCTGTAAAGATGAACAATCATCATTCCTACTTTTTGACCATTAGCGTTAAGATGCTCAATAGTTTCTTTAAGAGTTTGAGTTACAGAACCCATTGCAATAATGATATTTTCTGCTTCTGGATCACCAAAATAACTAAACGGAGCATAAGGTCTGCCTGTCATTTTAGCAATTTCTTGCATATAGTCATTAACAATGTCATCAAGACCATCATATTTATGACTAACAGCTTCTTTTGCTTGGAAGAAAACATCTGGATTTTGAGCTGTACCTCTAGTTACTGGTGCAGTTGAAGAAAGTGCATTGTCTCTGAATGCTTGAAGAGCATCCATGTCAATCATACTTCTTAATTTATCTTCGTCTGGCACTTCAACTTTTGAAATTTCGTGAGAAGTTCTAAAACCGTCGAACATGTGTAAGAATGGAATTCTTGTTTTGATAGCTGCAAGGTGAGCAATAGGTGCAATATCCATAATTTGCTGAGCCGATCCAGTTGCAAGAATTGCAAAACCAGTTTGTCTTACAGCCATTACATCACTATGATCTCCAAAAATTGAAAGAGCATGTGCTGCAATACTTCTTGCACTTACGTGAAAAACAGCAGGTAATAATTCACCAGCCATTTTATACATATTAGGGATCATCAACAATAATCCCTGAGATGCAGTATAGGTTGAAGTCAAAGCTCCACCTTGTAAAGATCCGTGAACAGCTCCTGAAGCTCCTCCCTCTGATTGCATTTCAGAAACTAGAACAGTTTCTCCAAATAAGTTTTTCTTTCCATTTGCTGCCCAACTGTCAACAAATTCTGCCATATCGGAAGAAGGTGTAATTGGGTAAATTGCAGCAACCTCACTAAATAAGTAAGATACATGAGCTGCGGCATAATTACCTTCACAGGTTATCATCTTTTTAGCCATAATATTTGTGTTTTATATAAAATTTCAAAAATCTAATTCAAGCTACAAATTTAAGAAAAATATTATAATTTTTTAGAAAAACTTTTATTTGTAATCACTTTTAATAAGACATTTTTTAAAATTGTATATGTATTTATGTATATATCAATGCAAAACATAATCAATTATTTGATTTTTAATATAATAATGTGTTGAAAAACAGACTTTTTTTAGGTTTTTAATTTAGTGTTGAAGGTTTTACAATACTTTTTATGAGATTTAGCATTATTGCAGAAAATGAAAAATATAAATTATTGTTATGGACAACAAACCTACTTATCATCCCAAAGCTACTTTTGCTTTATTTTAAATATTAGGCATGCGTT
>JAOZLS010000166.1 GCA_029934705.1 Bacteroidales bacterium
AAGGGTAAAAAAGCTTTAAAAATCAGATAGTTCGACTTTTCGGAGTAGTCTCAATGTTGTTTTTATAAAACCAAATATAGTTTTATTTAACAGTATTTTTAACTTTTATTATTTCGGCAGCTATGCTTATTGCAATTTCTGCAGGTGTTTCGCTTTTTATATCAATTCCTACTGGCGAGTATATTTTTGCTAGTTCTTCTTGAGCAAAATTTTCTAAAAGAAGCTTTTCTTTTATTGTTTTAACTTTGTTTTTACTTGCCAACATTCCAAAATATTTTGTTTTCTTTTTTAGAAGCTTTTTACAAACTAAAAAGTCATTGTGGTGACTAAAAGTCATTACTAAAACATAAATATTATCGCCTTCGGGAATAATTGTATCTATTTCGGTGTAATCAACTATTTGTTTTTTATTTGCGAAAGTATTTTGCTCAAAAGTATTTAATTTTGGTCGATTATCAAATATTTCGACATGAAAATCTAAATCAATCATAGTTTTTGAGAGTGCAAGTCCAACATGTCCTGCTCCCAAAATATATATAGAATTCTTAAAACCAATAATTTCTGAATACGCCCAGTCTGTATCGCTTTTTTTGTTGAAAATGAATTTTTCTCTTTCTTCCTCTATATTTTCAATATAAATGCCTGTATTATTAATTTTAAATATAGATTTTTCGTTATTTTCAATAATTTCTGATAATTTTTCAAGTAATTCAGTTTTACTTTTATCAAAAGGAATTAAGGCTATTGTATTTTCGCCTGAGCAAATCATTCCCGATTTATCTTTATCGTTCGTAGCTTTATGAACTTGTCTTTGTAACTGAATTTCAGTTGAATTCTCTTTAAGCATTTTTTCAGCTTTGGAAATTAATTGAAATTCAGTTATTCCACCGCCAATTGTACCAACCATTTTACTGTCTGAATCAACTATCATTTTAAAACCCTGTTTACCCGAACTGCTTCCTTTATTTTCGGTAACAACCAGTAATACAGCTGTTTTATTATTTTTTAATATTGATAATATATGTTTTGCAAAATTCATTATGCTTTTTTCTGTTATTTTAATTTTAATAATTTATTTTCTTGTTCCTATTTCAGGTGTTTTCACCTGAAACACAGTAAAAATCAATAAGCATCAAACATCTATTTTTGATAAAGTCCCATTAACACTCTTTCGGGTGTTGCTGGTGAGTTATAGTCGCTTTTAAAGTTAGAATTATATGCTTTTATTGCATTTTGAATTGCAAAATATGCACCTATTCCATAATTAAAAGGAGGTTCGCCAACTGCTTTGGATTTCATAATTGCAAATTTATGTCCATCGGTTTTTAAGTGAATAATATCAATGCTTTTTGGTGCAAATAAAATATCGGGTATTTTGTAAGTTGAAAGAGCATTGGATAAAAGTCTGCCTTTTTCATCGTAAGCAATTTCTTCCATAGTAACCCAGCCAATTCCTTGTACAACAGCACCTTCAATTTGTCCATTGTCAATAAGTTTATTCATACTTACTCCAAAATCGTGAACTACTTTTACCGAGTCTATCTCATAAGTTCCTCTAATACAATCTACTGTGCAAGTAGTTATTGCACTTCCAAAAACATGGTATGCAAAAGGATGTCCTTTTTCTTTAGTTTTATCAAAGGTAATTTTTGGAGTTGTATAATGTCCGTTTTCGGTTAATGCAATACGTGCTAAAAACGTTTGTTCAACAAGGGTTTCCCAGTTCCAATCGGTCTTTTTATCTTCTATATATATAAATTCATCTTTAATGCTAATTTTTTCTACTTCAACATTAAAATGTTTTGCTGCAAAGCCTGTAAGCCTTTTATATAAAGCAATACATGCAACTTGCGTAGCCTGTCCGTTTAAGTCGGCACCAGAACTAGCAGCGGTTGGCGATGTATTTGCCACACGAGTTGTATTAGTGGTTTCAATTTTAATTCTTGAAGTTGAAACTGATAAAAAATGAGCAGCAACTTGCATTATTTTTGTGTTAACAGATTGCCCCATCTCAATTGCTCCTGTGCTAATGCCAATACTTCCGTCCTGATAAATATGAACTAAAGCACGAGCATGATTCATTGCAGTATTTGTAAAGGAAATACCGAATGTTACGGGTGTTACTGCAACTCCTTTTTTTAAATATTTGTTTTCGCTATTATAACTTTCTACTTCAGAAAAAAGTTCTTTTAGTTTGAAATCTTTTTCTGCTGTTTCCCATGATTTTACTGCACCGTCTTCTTCGGCAAGTTGTCCGTAAGGGAATTCATCATTAATTGTAATAAGGTTTTGCTTTTGAATTTCTTCAACTCTTACACCAATTTCTTCTGCGGCTTTATGAATAGCTGCTTCAATTAAAAACATTCCTTGCGGAGCACCAAAACCTCTAAAAGCCGTGTTTGGTGGTAGGTTTGTTTTACAACTATAAACTGTAGTTCGGGTATTTGGAACAAAATAGCTATTTGTAGAATGAAAAAGTGTACGCTCTGTTATAGCAGGCGATAAATCAGCTGATGCTCCTGCATTTTGGTAATAATCAGCTTCGTAGGCTAGTATTTTCAGGTCTTTTGATAATCCCATTTTAAAATCTGAATCGTAGGGGTGTCTTTTGCCTGTCATTCGCATATCGTCGTGGCGATTAAGTGCAAACTTTACGGGGGAATTCAGAATTTGTGCTGCTAATGAAACCATTATTGCCCAAGGTGTTGCTTGGTCTTCTTTTCCACCAAACGCACCACCTAGGCGAGTTACATCAACTTCAATTTTATTCATTTTAACATTTAAAACGCTAGCTGCAATTTTTTGTACCGCAGTTGGTCCTTGAGTTGATGAGTATAATTTAATATTTCCATCTTCGGCAGGAACTGCATAAGCACCTTGTGTTTCGAGGTATAAATGTTCTTGTCCTCCAGATTTTACTCTACCAGAAATTATATGTTCGCAAGTTTCCCAAATATTTTTAGTCTCGCCAATTTTAAAAGTTCTAGGAGGAGCAATGTATGACTTATTTTTATGAGCCTCGCGTGGGTCGGTAACTATTGTTTTTTCTTCAAAGTTTGCTTCAATAAGTTTTTTTGCTTTTCGTGCTGCAAGTTCTGATTTTGCAACTATAAATGCAATAGGCTGACCAATAAAATGAACTTCACCTTCAGCAAAAAGGGGTTCATCTTGGATTATTGCTCCTATTTGATTTTCGCCTGGAACATCTTTATATGTAAGTATTCTAACTATATCATCTAATTCTTCGGCTTTGCTATAATCTATATTTATTATTTTAGCATGAGCAATTGGCGAGTCGTAAACTAAACCGTATAATGTTCCCGAAATTTCAGGTATATCGTCAATATATATTGATTTTCCTTGTAAATGATTTTTTGAATCTCTATTTTTCATCTTTCTAGAATTGAGTAATTTGTAATAAATAGTAAATTGGTAGTACACCTGTTCTATTATAGAATTTGTAAATGATAATTATTAAATTATTCACTATCAAACATAAATAGAGGATTGTACATAAATGCCTTACTGGCTTAGTATAGTTAGATATCTATACTAAAAATCTCAATAAAATGTGCATAAAATAGTTGTCTTAATAGTAACTTTTTATATTCCGTAGTTCCACGCACATCACTAATTGGTGACGTTTCTGCTTGAATTATTTCTGCTGCTTTTAAAATGTTTTCTTTATTTATTTCCTTATTTATTAGAAACTCTCGTGTTTTTTCAAAATATTTTGGTGTAGCAGCCAATCCGCCCCCCGAAATATGAACATCTTTAATTATATTATTTTTGTAAATAATTAAAATTGAGGAATTTACACTTGCAATATCTAAATGTTTTCTTTTGCTAACTTTTTCAAAATTAAATTTGAAGTCTAAATTAGGAATCTCAAAAGTTATATTCTCAATAAGTTCACCTTCTTTTAAATCGAAGGTTTTGTATCCTGTATGAAAATCTTTTAGTAGAATTGTTCTTTCAATATTTGAGCTATTCTTTATTATTAAGTTACTATTTAGTGCAAGCAAAATTATTGACATATCGCCAATAGGAGAGGCGTTTACAATGTTTCCTCCAATTGTAGCTGTATTTCTAATTTGCTCCGATGAGATTAATAATAGCTGCTTAGCTAGTTTAGGAAATAAATTACTAATTATTTCTGACTCAATAATATCTGTAACAGTAGTTAATGCACTTAGTGTTATCAAGTTGTCCTTTTGAGTAATTTTTTCCTTAGAAGAAATATATTTAATTGTTTTAATTTTATTTTCAAGTAAACAATCTGCTTTTTGAACATACAAATCGGTACCCCCACCAACAACTATACCATTTTCCTTATTGGAAATTTCATTTTTAAGGTTTTTTATTCTTTCAGGTATTTCTATAAAATATTCCGGTAAATAATCGTTTTTTATTAACCAAGCAATATTGTCTTTTTCTGGTTTTGATTTTAATTCTTCACTTATATCAAAAATTGCTTTCTCAATAGACTTATAACCTGTGCAACGGCAAATATTACCTGCTACAGCACTTAGCGCATCACTATAATCTGCTTTTTTTGTAGAAAGGCTAAATCCTGTTAGCGACATTACAAAGCCAGGTGTACAAAAACCGCATTGAGTAGCTCCATGCTCGTGTATGTGCTGCTGAACAGAGCCTATCTCGTCAGAGTTTAAACCGTCAACAGTAACAATATGTTTTCCTGCTGCAAATTTTAATGGAGTAATACATGATGTAATAGATTTGTAGCTTATTTTATCATCAATAAGTTCACCAGCTAAAACTGTACATGCTCCGCAATCGCCTTCACGACAACCAATTTTTGTGCCTTTTAAATTTTGTTTGTACCTTATAAAATCAACCAAAGGCATTCCTTCTGCCTCATTAGTTCTAATTTTCTGATTGTTTAATATAAATTCTATCATGTTGTTATTTTTTCAATAAAAATCTTTTTGTGAGAATAAGTTTTATTCCTCATCTTTTTTCCAGTGTCTGCTTAAATATACTAATAATGACCCAACTATAAAAAATAATATACTTTGAGAAAAGTCATTAAAAATTATTTTACCTGTTGAATCTTTAAAAATATAATAAATACTTGCCATTCCTGCTAAAAGAAAGATATAGCCAAATATTTTTATAAATAGTCGTGTTACTTTCGTTTTATCCATAATTTAAATATTAATTTTATTTTCTTTTTTTCCACCTTTTATGTGACCAAAGCCAATCTTGAGGTTTTTTATTAATTATTTCTTCAAGTTTTTTCATGAAAGTAGCTGTAATCTCACCGTCTTTAGTTTCTTGAGGATTATCGCATATTAATGTCATTGTTATTTCGTAATAGCCTCTTTTTATTCTTTGTACATTGCCATATAATACAGGTAAATTTAGTCGCTTAGCATATTTTTCGGCACCATGAAGGCAATATGTTTCTTGATTTAAAAAGTCTAATTTAATAGAATATTTTTTGCTTGTTGGACTTTGGTCGCTTACCATTAAATAAATAGATGGCTTTTCTTGTTTTGTAGCCATAATTTTGGCTGTTTCTTTCAATGGTATAAGGTTCATGCCCCAAGCAGCTCTGTGTTTTCGCATGTATTTGTCAATCCTTTTGTTGGACATTGGTTTATATATACCAAAATTTATGTGCGGAAATTGCAGGCTAAATGATAATACTCCCCATTCCCAATTTGCATAATGGCTACCAATTCCTATAATACTTTTGTTTTCGTTAAAGTATTTTTTAAGTAACTCTGGGTTTGTAACCTTATATCTTTTTAATAAACTCTTTTTTGGCATTGAAAGCCCTTTTATTCCTTCTAAAGTTATATCGCTAAGGTTTTTGTAAAATAATTTCTCAATTTTTTTTAATTCATCTTCGTTTTTATTCGGGAAAGAGTTTTTTAAATTCTCTCGAACAACTTTATGTCGATATTTAAAAACTTTATATAACAATAGGTATGCGATTTCAGAATATATATAAAGAATGAAAAAAGGAGTTAACCAAAATGTAAAAATCAAGACTCGAAAGAAGATGTAACTTATATAATTCATTTATATAATAATTATTTTATAAAAAAAAGAGGGTTACAAATTTAATATCTTTTTTTTATTTAATTGTGTTTTATTAGAAAATATCATTTAGTTTTTTTTATCTATATTTGAAACATTGTGAATATAAATATAAAAGAAATATGTTTAAAGATAATTTATTAAAAGGAAAAACAATCATTGTTACAGGCGGTGGTACAGGTTTAGGCAAATCTATGTCGGAGCGGTTCTCAGAGTTGGGTGCTAATGTTGTTATAACAAGTAGAAAATTAGAAATATTAGAAAAAACAGCCGAAGAAATTAGTGCTAAAACAGGTAATCCAGTTTTGGCTCTTCAAACTGATGTAAGAAAACCTTTTGAAAATGAAAAAGTTATAGAAACTGCAATTGAAAAATTTGGTAAAATTGATATTCTATTAAATAATGCAGCAGGTAATTTTATTAGTCCTACAGAAAGACTTAGTTATAAGGCTTTTGATGTAATTGTTGATATAGTACTTAAAGGAACTTATAATTTTACTCTTGCTATGGGTAAGTATTGGATTGAAAACAAAATACCAGGTACAGTATTAAATATTGTAACAACTTACGCATCAACAGGAACTGGTTATGTTGTTCCTTCAGCAATAAGTAAAGCAGGTGTTCTAAATTTAACACGCTCGTTAGCAGCAGAGTGGGGGAAGTATGGGATACGTTTAAATGCAATTGCACCTGGACCTTTCCCTACCGAGGGAGCTTGGCAAAGATTATTTCCAGATAAATCTTTAGAGAAAACATTGATAAACAAGATACCTTTAAAAAGATATGGCGAACATATTGAACTAGCTAATTTAGCAACTTATTTAGTATCAGATTTCTCGGGCTATGTTACTGGCGATGTTGTTACAATTGATGGAGGCGAGTGGCTTGCTGGTGCAGGACAGTTTAATTGGCTCGATTCTGTAAAGTCTGGAGATTGGGATTCTATAGAAAAGAAAGTTAGAGGGAAATAATATATCGTATTTTTCATGTGTTTTCATAAGAAAGATACATGCCTTTAGTACTGTGCCAAAAATCAATTTGTTTACCCCAACTCTAAAGGGAGCAAATTGATTTTTTTTGCTTATACTTTTTGTATAAAGTATTCAACATATATTAATACAAATCATTTGTAAGTGTTTTGTTCAGTACAAATTTTTAAAAAAAGTCATGCCATAAATTATAAAAACTCCCCATTTTTTCTTATAAATATCTATTTGTAGTATAAAAAAAACAATTTTTTAAAAAAAAAAATATTTTATTTTTGTCAATTATGGTTATATAATAAAATTTCATAATTTACATTTATAGTATTTTATTTTACTAATTTCAGCTATTTTTTTGTTAAAACTCCATATAATAGTAGTAATTCCGCAGAACGGTACAGTTTTTGAATATTATTTAGTAAATCAAATTACAATTTATAGTACAAATCAAACACAGGAGGAAATTAAAATGAAAAAATTACTTTATTTATTCGGTTCAGCACTTATCATATTAGGTTCGTGCACAACACAAAGAGTCGTTCATCATTATGACGACGCATATCCAAACACAACTACTACTGTTGTTGTAACGGATAACAATCAAAACAATGGAGGCGATACCATAACAACAGGAGGAGAGGTTTATGACAATTATGCCGACAATAATGTTACTGTTTATACCGACGATGGAAATAACGGAAATACAGTTGTTGTTGACAATAATAGTGGAGGAGATGTTTATGTAGTAACGCAACCTTCTTATTCTTCAAGAATTAGGAGATTTCATGGTAATACTTATGTTGTAACAGACTATTATAATGATTATTACAGCTATGGTTCATGGGGATATTCTTATCCTTATTATGGATATGGCTACGATTATTATTATCCACGTTACAGAAATTATCACAGACCTTATTCTTATTGGGGATATGGTTACGGATATGGTTACGGAAGTTATTGGTCGGGTTACCATTCAGGATATTGGAATGGATATTATGATGGATATTACAGCAATTATGGCTATAATAATTACAATACTTATGGTTACAATAATTATTCAACTTACTCAACTTATGGGCATAGAAGTGGTACAAACAGATCTGGCGTAAGAAACAATTTGAATAGAAATACTGTAAACAGAGGAGCAACTACGCCTTCTGCATCAAACCGTACAGCTGCAAATAGAAATACTGTAAATAGGTCAACAACTGTTAATAGAAGTACAACTCATACTAACAGAACTAATACTACAGTTAGAACAACTAACGGAAATGCAGTAAATAGAACAAATAGTTCAGGAAGATCTACTATAAACAACTCAAATTATAACAGTTCTAATAATAATTCTGGAAGAACGAATGTAAATAGAACAACTAACAGTTCTAATAATAATTCAGGAAGAACAAATGTAAATAGAACAACTAACAGTTCTAATAATAATTCAGGAAGAACAAACGTAAATAGAACAACTAACAGTTCTAATAATAATTCTGGAAGAACAAATGTAAATAGAACAACTAACAGTTCTAATAATAATTCTGGTAGAACAAACGTGAACAGAACAACTAATAGTTCTAATAATAATTCAGGAAGAACAAGTGTAAACAGATCAACTAACAGTTCTAATAATAACTCTGGAAGATCAAATGGTGGAAATAGAACAAGTTATAATAATAGCAATTATAACTCAAATTCTAACTATAATAGAACTTCTACAAATAGAGCAACAACTAATAATT
>JAOZLS010000167.1 GCA_029934705.1 Bacteroidales bacterium
TCTGCATAAATTTTTGTAAAAATAGAATTCTCTGCACTAATAGTATAAAGTACACCTTCTTGAGGTTTAGTTTTTGTTGAAGAATAAACTCCATCTGTATAATGAGTTAGTGTATCAATTATTATATTGTTCGCATATAAAAAAACATTTGCATCTTTAATTGCATCATCTATAGTATCTAAAATGTTTAAAGTTTTTGAAACTCTTACAGTAAAAAAATCATCTTTAGTGAAAATTCCATTAAGAATTAGTTGTTGTTCATATCTATCTGTATCAATTTCTACAATTTGTTCGCACGAAAACAATCCAATAATAATAATAAAGAATAAAAGAAAAAATCTATTAACTAATTTTGCCATATTAAATATATAAAAAGCCGTTCTAAAAATATAATTACAACACAAATAACGTAACAAAAACATATTATATTACTATATAAGCACTAAGTGCTATTTATTGTTGCTTACGCACTTGTGCAAAATTCTATCAATCAGCAGCTTGCGAATAAGTAAATATACAATTAATTTTACACAGCTGCTTAATTGAAATTTACGCTTATTCTGGTTAATTATTATTTTTAGAACAGACTAAAATAAATTTATTTTATACAATAATTATTATCGTTTCGAGTAAAATGCCTCCTTGCCAATATCCACTTGGTGCCTTATAAATAAAATCTACATTCAACTTATAATTAGTAAGTCTTCTACTTCTTGCATAAACGGTTTTGTTTACTGATGAGCTTAGTCCTCCATAAGTTGCCGAAATTGAATTGAGGCTAAAAAACAGTCCTATCCGAAAATATATAACGAAAGTTAGATATAACACAAACGGCGATTAACATCTTGGTTATCGCCGTTTGTTATAGTCAGAGTGCGACTTTATAAATTTATTGCGTACATGTAAATTAACTTTATGCAATTGTCAGTTGCACCCTACTTTATATAGAAATATTAAAAATCCAAAAATCGTTCAACACTAACATTTCCCGTAAAACTTTCGGCACCAATTCTAATAAAATATATTCCTTTTTCAGCTTCGGTTATTGTTACTGTATCTTTTTTATTTGTCGCAAACCTATAAACTATTTCATTATTAGGAGATATTAAAACCATTAAAAAATTACCTTTTTCAACTTTTGAAGATGCTACAAAATAAAAAGAATCACCCTCCTTTACTTCTGTTGCGATAATATTTGAAATACCAGATGAAATACCAGAGTTCATTGTTAATTTATCAAGATCAATTTCATCATACATATTTATTGTAGTAAAATTATTTTTTGTAGAAGATGAATTAACACCACTTGTTGTAAAATTTATTGTTTTTCCCAAAAATGTAGAATCCGATATTGTTTGCAAATCGGTTAAGTCTCCATTTGTATCTTCAATATGCTCACATCCTGAAAATATGGGTAATATTACAAGTAAAGTAATAATTAAATTTGTTCTCATAACTTTTCTTTTGATTATAATACAAATATATTTCTTTTTAAGAACAAAAGCAATCAAAGAAACTCTCAAAAAATATTGAACATAAAAAAACTGATTATAAATAATCAGCTTTTCAAACTATGTTGGGTCATGTTCTTTATTTAATAAGAATCTTTTTTATAATCGTTTCATTTTTTATAGATGTAATTTTTATCATATACATTCCAGGAATACAATTATCAAATCTAACTAAAATATTATAAGGAACATTTGTTTCATTATTTACAGTTTTAATTGTTTTTCCTATAACATTTATAACCTCCACCGATTTTATTATTTCATCGGAATTTACAAAAAACTTATTATCCAAAACAGGGTTTGGATATATTATCGCATCAAAAGTGCTAGTAAATGCAACTAAATTGTTATTATTAGCGTCTTTGTCTTGAGAAAACGCAAAATTTAGTGATACAACACTCAAAAATAGTGATACAAAAAGTAATTTGTAGATTTTTTTCATAATATATCGTTTTATGGTCTTACTTTTAATATACGATGAAAATAATAAATAGTTTCCATAAAACAGATTAAATTTTTCTAATTTTGACCAAATCGTCTTTTGTATCGATAGAAACACTTTCAATATCGGTAATTTCTGTTTTTATCTTGTAAGAATTCTCCAACCATCTATTTTGCTCTAACGACTCTGCTTGTTCAAGGCTCGATTGTTCCAACTTAGTAATATTAAGCAAAACATCTTTTTTAAATCCATAAATTCCAATATGCTTATAAAAACAATGTTCAGTTAACCAATCATTATTTTCAGCCCCACGAATAAAAGGAATTGGCGAACGACTAAAATATATTGCCTCTTTATTATTATTAATAATTACTTTAGGTTTATTTGGGTTGAAAACATCCTCTATATCATCAATTTTCTTAATTAAAGTAGCTATTTGCGTTTTTTTATCTTTAAAGCAAGACGTTAATAAATCCAAATGTTCCTTATGAATAAAAGGTTCATCTCCCTGTATATTAATTACAACATCAAATTTTTCGCCTGTTTGTTTTTCATAATTAACAACAGCCTCAGCACATCTGTCAGTTCCACTTTTATGATTTTTATTTGTCATTACTGAAATTCCTCCAAAAGCAGAAACCTCGTTAGTTATTCGACTATCATCAGTCGCAACAATTACATTATCAATAACATCAGACACTCTTTCGTAAACTCGCCTAATCATTGTTTTTCCATTAATATCGGCAAGAGGCTTACCTGGCAATCTTGTTGATGAATATCTAGCAGGTATTATTCCTATAATTTTCATATTTTATTGTTTTTCTGACAAAATTACAGTATTTTTATTATTACATTTGATTTTTCTAATAAATTTTATGAATTTTGCAGAAATTATAATTTTAAATATCATAAAAGTGAATATACAACAAATAAAACAACGATTTGGAATTATTGGTAACTCACACGACTTAAATCGTGCAATTGAAATTTCAATTCAAGTTGCTCCCACAGACTTATCTGTTTTAGTTACAGGAGAAAGCGGTGTTGGTAAAGAATTTTTTCCTCAAATAATACATAATTTAAGTACTCGAAAACACAATACATACATAGCAGTTAATTGCGGTGCAATACCAGAAGGAACAATTGACTCCGAACTCTTTGGACACGAAAAAGGAGCATTTACAGGAGCAACAGATCACAGAAAAGGTTATTTTGAAGTAGCAGACAAAGGAACTATTTTTTTAGATGAAATAGGAGAACTCCCATTATCAACCCAAGTTAGGCTACTTAGAGTACTTGAAACAGGTGAATTTATAAAAGTAGGCTCATCAAAAGTAATAAAAACAGACGTTAGAGTTATTGCCGCAACAAACCTTAACTTATCAAATGCTGTAAGAAATAATAAATTTAGAGAGGATCTCTGGTATCGTTTAAACACAGTGCCTATAGTTGTACCATCGCTAAGAAGAAGAAAAGAAGATATACATTTAATATTTAGAAAGTTTGCACTAAACTTTTCTGAAAAATACAGGATGCCTCCTATAAAACTTACCCAAGACGCAATTAAAATATTAGAAAACTACTGGTGGAGAGGAAATGTAAGGCAACTAAAAAACATTACTGAACAAATATCAATAATAGAAGAAGAACGCCTTATTAATTCTGAAAAAATTTCAAAATATTTACCCGACGATCATAAAAAACAACTTCCAGCAATATATAAAGACTCAATAGGCAAAGAAGAATTTTCTTCAGAAAGAGAAATCTTATATAAGATTTTGTTTGATATGAGGAATGAAATTAACGAACTAAAATCAATTGTAACAAGTACTAATTCTCAATTTGGACAAGCTTATGAAATAAAAGATAGGTACGCCAACAAAAAAAACATTGACGATTTTAATAATGAGTTTATAAATATTAAAAACCCAGCCTCTGACCTTGTAAACATTGAAAATGAGCGAAATATAAATCAAAAAACAAAAATTGAGGATACCGAAGAAATAATTGAAGAATCATTATCGTTAAAAGATAAAGAAATAGAATACATTAAAAAGGCTTTAGTAAAACACAAAGGAAAAAGAAAATATGCAGCCGAAGATTTAGGCATTTCGGAACGAACTTTGTATAGAAAGATTAAAGACTATAATTTAGAAAATTAATTCATTGTAAATGAAACGTATAAAAAATATTTTTTTATTTGCAATTGTATGCTTAACTTTACAAAATTGTGGAATATACTCATTTACTGGAATTGCTTTACATTCTGATGATAAAACAATTACAATAAAATATTTCCCCAATAGAGCTGAACTAGTAAATGCAAATTTAAGTCAGGTATTTACCGAAGGTTTAAAAGATAGATTTGTTTCGCAAACAAACCTAGAATTTGTAAACATTAACGGAGACTTGCAATTTGAAGGCGAAATTGTTGGCTATAATACTAAGCCACTATCAATTACGCAAAATGAACAAGCAGAGTATAATAGACTTACAATTACAATAAGAGTGAAATATACAAGTGTAAATAATGCAAAATTTAACTTTGATAATACTTTTTCAAGATATGCAGATTATGATAGCAACAAAATGCTTACAGATGTAGAAGACGAATTAGTAAATCAAATAGTAGAAGAACTTATTGACGATGTTTTTAGTAAATCAGTAGTAAACTGGTAACGACAAAACAATAATCTTATTAAAATAGAAATAATAACTGTTGGCAATTATTAAATAAACATACAGACTGATGAAAATAGATAAAATTGAAGAATATATAAAAAACACATCTTCGCTTGGTAAAAAAGAGTTTTCGGAATTAGGTAAATTAATTGAAGAATATCCATATTTTCAAACTGCACATTTACTTTATATTGCATCTGCAAAAAATGTAAATTCTAAAAATTTTGAACAAATTTTATCAAAATCATCAGCCTTTGTTTCTAACAGAGAAGTATTGTATGATTTAATAAATAGCACAAACACAGCAGGCATACAAGCTGTTACAAAAAACAATGATATAGTAGATAAAGGCAATGCAAAAGTAAAAACTATTATAAAAACAGACAACAAAGCCGTTAATACTGAAACTAAAATAGTTAAACCAGAAGAAAAATCAGTTAAAGTAGAAAAGGATAATATAAAAGTTATAAAAGAAACGGTTAAAGATAAAACTACTGAAGCAGAAAACAAAACAACAAAAACAATTAAAGAAACAGCTCCTAAAGTAAATCTCAAAGTAGAGAAAACTTCAATAACGAAAAAAGGAGAAAACATACATTCAGCTTTAATAAATGAGATAATAAAACCTATAATAGAATCGGAAAAATCTACAATTACTACAAAAAAAGAAGACAAAAAGAAAGTTATCATCAAAGAAATAGCTGAAATAAAGAAAACAGGACAAAAAATTGACAAGCAACCTAAAATAACTAAAACAGAACAAAAAATTGATAAACAACCTGAAATAAAAAAAATAACTAAAGACGCTCCTATAAAAAAAGAAGTTGAAGAAAAGAAAATTGTAGTAACTCAAAATAAAATTCAAGAGTCAAAAGTTAATAAAATAGAGGTTGAAAAAGAAGAAAAACCTAAAGTTGAAGAAATAGTAATAGAAGTTAATACTCAAAACAAATATGACTCTAAAGACTCAAAATCAATAACAGATGAGATATACAATAAAATTGCAAATTTAAAGTCAGGCAATAAAAAAACTAAACCATTATCTACAAAAGGTAATACTATAAAAAAGGCAGATATATTTACAACTAAAAAAGAAAAAGCACCTGTTGTTAAAAAGACTGAGGACAAAAACATTAAGCCTGAAATAATTATAAAATCAGACAAAAAAGACGAACCAAATAAAGATGTTAAAACTAAAGTAAATATAATAAAGAAAAACATTGTAGAACAGCCTGAGAAAGAAAATTTAAAAGCAAAGATTAAGACTCCTATAGTAATAAAAGAAGACAAAAAAGTTGAAGTAAAACAAGACGTTATAAAAAAAGACGAAGACAAAAAAACTGAAGTAAAAGAAGTCGTTGTCAAAGAAGAAGAAGATAAAAAGGCTGAGGATAAAAAAGCTGAAGTTAAAGAAGCTGAGGTCAAAAAGGTCGTTGTAAAAAAAGAAGAGAACAAAAAAACAGTTAAAAAAGAGGAAGACGAAAAAGGAGCAGCCGCAGGAATTTTAGACAGAATTGCTAGGTATAAGAAAAAAACAGACGACGATAAAGTAGAAAATGACAATTTAATAAATAAATTTATAGAAAAAGCTCCAAGATTAGACAGAAAAAAAGAAATATCAATAAAAGGAGATGTTTCAAAAGAAAGCATTAAAGAGAAAAAGCCTGTTATTACTGAGTTAATGGCAAACATTTTAATAAATCAAGGTCATTATAATAAGGCAATTGAAATTTTTAATCAATTAATTTTGAAAAATCCAGAAAAAAAAGATTACTTTGTAACCAAAATTACTGAGACTGAAAAAATGAAAGAAGATGTCTCTTAATAAACTAAAATTCATTATTTAAAAATATTATTATGTTCGGATTAGCCATTGTTTTAATTATTGTTGCAAGTATAGTGCTTATACTTATTGTTTTAGCACAAAATTCAAAAGGAGGAGGATTATCTTCATCATTTGGCGGAGGCGGTCAATATGGAGGAGTAGTACAGAAAAATCAGTTTATGGAAAAATCAACCTGGACACTAGCAATTGTTGTTATTGTTTTAAGTATTACAGCTAGTTTATCAATAAACAGAGCGGTTGTAGATCCTCAATCAGCTATTCAAGAGCAAATGAAAGAATTAAATACAACTGAAATACCTCAAATGCCTTCAGTTGAAGATGTAAATAAACGTCAAGAAGAAGAAACTAAATAATAATTAGAACTTCTTTTTTGAAAAATGTCAGTATGTCATATACTGACATTTTTTTTGTCATAAAGAATATTCTAATATAAATTTACCTATTTATTAACTGAAAAATAGTCAGTACATTTATTCAAATACGCTTTGGCATACATTATGATAAAAACATTTCATATAAAAAAATAAATAATTAAAAACATATATAAACATGGCTAAAGATATTAAATACGACATCGAAGCAAGAGACTTACTAAAAAAAGGTGTTGACAAACTTGCAAATGCTGTTAAAGTAACCTTAGGTCCTAAAGGGCGAAACGTTGTTATCGAAAGAAAATTTGGTGCTCCACAAATAACTAAAGACGGAGTAACAGTAGCAAAAGAAATTGACCTAGCAGATCCTTACGAGAACATTGGAGCACAAATGGTAAAAGAAGTTGCATCTAAAACTGGCGACGATGCTGGCGACGGAACAACAACTGCAACTGTACTTGCTCAAGCAATTATTAATATCGGTCTTAAAAATGTTACATCAGGTGCAAACCCAATGGACATAAAAAGAGGAGCCGACAAAGCCGTAAGAAAAATTGTTGAAAACTTGGAAAAACAATCTCAAATAGTTAACGAAAATAGCGAAAAAATTGAACAAGTAGCTAGAATTTCAGCTAACAACGACTCCGAAATAGGGAAACACATTGCAGATGCAATGAAAATAGTAAAAAAAGACGGAGTTATTACTGTTGAAGAAGCAAAAGGAATAGATACAACTGTTGATGTTGTAGAAGGAATGCAATTTGACAGAGGGTATATATCTCCATACTTCATTACAGATACAGAAAAAATGGAAGGAGTTCTTGAAAACCCTTACATCCTATTATATGACAAAAAAATATCTACAATGAAAGATATTCTTCCAGTATTAGAGCCAGCTGCTCAAGCAGGAAGACCATTATTAATAATTGCAGAAGACATTGATGGTGAAGCATTAGCAACATTAGTTGTAAATAAATTAAGAGGAACTCTAAAAATTGCAGCTGTAAAAGCTCCAGGCTTTGGCGACCGCAGAAAAGCAATGCTCGAAGACATAGCAATTCTTACTGGTGGGACTTTAATTACAGAAGAAAGAGGTTACAGCCTTGAAAACGCAACTTTAGAAATGTGCGGAACTGCCGATAAAATTGTAATGGATAAAGACAACACTACAATTGTAAATGGTGCTGGCGAAAAAAATCTTATCGATGCAAGAGTTCAAGAAATCAAAAATCATATCGAAAATACTGACTCTGATTATGATAAAGAAAAACTTCAAGAAAGACTAGCTAAACTATCTGGTGGTGTAGCTGTAATTTATGTTGGAGCAGCTTCTGAAGTAGAAATGAAAGAGAAAAAAGACAGAGTGGACGATGCACTAAGTGCAACACGTGCAGCTGTTGAAGAAGGAATTGTTCCTGGTGGAGGAGTTGCCTACATTAGAGCCTTAGAAAGTTTAAATAACTTAAAAGGCGAAAACGAAGACGAAACAATTGGAATTGAAATTATAAAAAAAGCAATTGAAGCACCTTTAAGACAAATAGCATCAAACGCAGGCAAAGAAGGAGCTGTTATTGTTCAAAAAGTAAAAGAAAACAAAGGCGACTACGGGTATAACGCAAGAACCGATGTTTACGAAAATTTATTTGAAACAGGTGTAATTGACCCAACTAAAGTTACTCGTATAGCACTAGAAAATGCAGTATCAATCGCAAGCATGTTCTTAACTACCGAAGCTGTTTTAGTCGAAGAAGAATCTAACGAACCAGCAATGCCAGCTGCTCCACCAATGGGCGGAATGGGTGGTATGGGCGGAATGATGTAAGATTTTTTCATCACTAAATTCAATATATACTAAATTGCTGTTATAATTGTGATTTTTAAAATGAATTATTTTTTGTTTATTTTTATTCAAAAAACCT
>JAOZLS010000510.1 GCA_029934705.1 Bacteroidales bacterium
GATACAACCGTTAGCGAAAATATTCAACTGTATTTTTCCAGTAGGGGGATTACTAAAAACGTAATTGTTAGCAATAACGATATTACTAAATAATTAATATCCCACGTTTCTGAAAATTTTATAAAATGAAAAATCATACAATTCTTAATTTATTTTTTGGTTTAATTTATATTTTTGTTCTTCTTATTCTTAATATACTAGAGCTTGCTTTTTTCTTTATAAAAGATAAAATAAAAGCTGTGTTAAGATTACTTCTATTATTTGCAATACATTTATTTACACTTACTTTTATTTGGGTTTCTATAATCTATTTTATAAGCTACATTAAGTATTTACACACAGGACAAACTGTTTTTAAATATTTAGTAATAGAGTTTGAATTCACACCTACGGCAAAAGGCTAACCTCCTTTCTTTTCTTGTTTTATTGATTTTTTAATATTCTTTGTTTGTTTCTTCATCTGTACTGAACTATATTCTATATACTCCCTTAATTTTTTATTTTCTTGAAGAATTTTCTCTATAATTTCATCTTTTGTAAACGTAGGATCATCTGTCTTTGAGTTTCTATAATCAAAATATAAATTTGATAACTCTTTTACATACATGCCCAGAAGAATAACATATATTACAACATTATAAGAAACCAATACAACATCTAGTATTGTAAGATTTGTAGTTGCATAACTTAAAGCTAACCAAAACGCACCAAAAACAAAAGGAATAATATATACTTGTGTTTTAGCAAACCTAATCCTAAATTGCTTTTTACTATTTAATTCTTTACGTTCCGTCTCACTAAGAGCTTTTATATGTCTTATTTTATTATATTTGCTGTCTCTAAATACAAAATAAATAGCAAATATTGATATGAAAAAGTTTAAGTATTGGAAGATTTCAGATAATGATAAAGTCATTGATTTTCATTTTTATTATACTATGCCTATACAATTTATTCTGCTAGGCTTAAATATGTTTTTATATATTATATTTGAGCATTCATTCATGTTATTTATATTACCTATTCAATTTATTATTGCTTTAAATAATTCTTTTCTTGATGTGAAAATTAGAAAAAAGCTAAATAAAAAATAATTTTTTTTAACAACCTCAACCTCCTTTCTTCAGCAGCTCAATTATTTCAATCTTATCTTTTATTTGTATTTCCAACAACTTTACTTTTTCTTTTAAGTGCTTCATTTCCAGTTTGCATTTTTCACAAACTCCGCCATCAGCCCCTGGGTCCTTTACCTCAATTTCAGTTTCTTCAAAAAATGAAGATGCTGGTACATTCAATACATTAGCACTTTTTTTTATTATCTTTTAAATAATTATTATCTTTGTAAAAAACACAACTAAATTTTTATTATTATGTTAGAATTTGCTGAAGCAATAAACAAAATAGATGTTAGTAATTTTGCTGGTATCGCTGTAGCCTTGAGTGTTTTATTTATAGCATTTGGTTTTATGATAGGTATGATTAAAGAAACTAAAAGCTAATTAAAAAGCAAAATCACAAAAAAATGCGGTGCTTATTACTTGCACTTGTTTTCAATCTGCGATTCTGCTCTTATTTTTTTTACAGTATAGACTTTACTTCTTTTTCATTTTTTTGCCAAAATCAAGTTCTATTGAAAAACAGGTATTTGCATTAAAATTAACAGTACCATTCCAATATTCCCAACCAGTTTGGTCTTTAACGCTGTAAGAATAAGATTGTGTTTTAACACTACCTAAATCTTTTGTTACAGTTATTGAAGCGTTATCTCCACAACTAGGTGCAGATGGCCAATAAACAGAAGCAGCTGTAGAGCCAACAACATCTCCATCAACATAAAAAGTTAGATTTGTTGCATTGTCATCTACCAAATATTGTGATACGGATTGACCATACCAAAAGACTGTTTCACCTTCATAAAAACAACTACCGTCATCCTCTTCTGCTGTTGCACTAAAGTTCACACTATCCACATCTGTACACCCTTGCTCCTTACTACAACTTGTAGTAAGCATTGTTGCAGCCGTAAACGTAACTGCCATTAAAATAAAACTTAAACTTTTCATTATATAATTAATTTAATTTTCGCCCTACCTTATTTTTAGGATTGGTCAGGTCATTTTTTATCCCGCTATGAGTATTTTTTTAACTCAAGAGCATTTCAGTTTTAATAATTCATTTATTTCTTTCAAGTATTCTATTTCTTTTTTCAAGCCTTTTATTTCTATTTTATATTTGTCGCAATCGGTATGGGTTTTGTTATTGCCGTTATTCTTACCTATGTTTACATTATTGCCATTTCCTATTATTTTTTTTACCTCAGCTTTGCTTTCTTCAAAAAAATAACTTACAGGTACTTCTAAAACACTTGCAATCTTTTCAAGATTCTTAATAGTAAGAGTATCCTTTTTCATTGAAGCATGTAAACCATGTTCAGACATTTCTATTAATTCTGCGATTTTTTTCACAGAAAAACTTTTCTTTTTTATTGTATTTTTTAATGCGCTGTAATTCACTGATTTAATATAAAAATGTAAAAATAATCACATTTTTTAATGTAAATATTTTGCAACTATGTAAAAATAATCTAATTTAGCGGTATATTTAAACGATAAAAACACTAAAATTATGAGTAA
>JAOZLS010000168.1 GCA_029934705.1 Bacteroidales bacterium
TACTGGTCCCGATACAGTTTTTATATGCTCATCAAAGGCTCGTCCTTCAATATGTTCCATTAAAAGATATGGTCTTCCTTCGTGGATACCAAAGTCTATTAATTTTACAATATTTTCATGATTAAGTTCATCTAAGAGCTTTGCTTCTTGAACAAATCTTAAATTTACTTGTTCTTTTTGTGTTAGGTCTAGGTGAAGAACTTTTATAGCAGCTTTTCTATTTAAAGTAATGTGCTCCGCTAGATAAACGTTACCCATTCCTCCTTTTCCTATAATTTTTACAATTTTGTAATTGTTAATTGTAGTGCCGATCATAACAATTGTTTTTATTTATTTGTGTTTATTTATTTTTACTATTCTGCAATCTGATAAAATATCGTGTAATGCTTGTTTTTTATCTGTCCAAAGTGGCATTAACCACCCTATAAATAATAATAATGTTGATAAAAATTTCGCAATATACCTTCCTATTATTTTTTTTATACTTGCTTTTTCTCCCTTTATTCCTTCTACATATATTTTTAATATTAATTTTCCCGGTGTTGCTTTATATTTTGATATTTCAAAACCTACAAAATAACTAAATAATATTAAATTATTAAAAATTAATAAATATGCTATATTAAAAAAGTATGACTTATTATAAAGTAAATACTCTATTGATACGTAATATATAGTGTAAATAACTAATGTAAGTATTACAAAATCAATCAGTAATGCTGCAAATCTTTCAAAAAATGAAGCATAGTATATTTCCTTTATTATTTCTTCTTTAACTTTTATTTCTTTCTTTTCTAATACATCTTTTTTAAGTTTAATTTCTATATTTTCTTCTTGTGTTATTTTTTTTTTAGTCTTAAAATAGTCTTTCCATTTTAAAACTGTATTTCCAATTTTTATAATATCTCCCTGTTCAACCTTTCGTTCTCCTATAATTTTTCTACCATTTACATAAGTTCCTGTTGATGATTCTAAATCAAGAATACTCACATTTCCATTATCATCTTTCATTATTTGTAAATGAACTCGTGAAATATGCGGATCTTGAACTATTATATCGCAATTACTTCCATCTCTTCCTATTATTTTAACCTCCATTGTGTAATGCTTTTTCTAAAAAAACTTCAAACTCTTCGCAAGATTGAAATCTGTTGTCAGGATCTTTTTCTGTTGCTTTATTTATAACTTCTTGTAATGCGTCCGAGCTAAAGGGATAACTTTCCTTTATAGCTGGTAACTTTTCAAACCTAATCTTATCAAAAATTTCATCTAATGTAAATTGTCCTGTATATGGTAACTGTGCTGTAACTAAATGGTAAAGTGTAACTCCCAACGAATATATATCGCTTAATCGAGTAATCTCACCCAAATTAACTTGCTCAGGACTCATATACATTGGTGTTCCCATTCGTCGTTTTTCTTTTTCTACCTTTTCTTTTTTTGTTGATGAAATTCCAAAATCTAAAACTTTCACTTCTTTTTTGCTATTAACCATTATGTTAGACGGTTTTATATCTAAATGATTAAAATTTAGATGATGAGCATGTGCAACACCTCTAAGTATTTGCTTGAAAATAATTAATAAATTTTCGCCAACAATTGGTCCTGTAACTGTACCAATGTATTCATCAAGATTTTTACCTTCAACATACTCCATAACAATATAGTATGTATCTTTTGTTTCTATAAAATCTGTTAGTTTTACAATATTTGGATGTTCTAAATCTAAATATATATTTGCTTCTTGTTTAAATTTTGTCTTAATATAATCGTCTGCCGAGCGTGATTTGAATAGTGCTTTTACTGCAACTCGTTTTTGAGCCCACTTATCCCAAGCATCATAGACTTTGGCTGTACCGCCACTTCCTAAAACGCCTTTTATTTCAATATTTTCTTTTATGTTAGGATAAATACTCATTTATTATTTGGGATTATTTTCTTTCTTTTTCTTTTCGTCTGTTGGTGGTACTGTTCCTCCGCTATCGTTAGTTTTGCCTGTTGGTGGTGTATTATTTACGCCCTCAGGGTTTCCTTCACCGCCTCCATCATTTGATTTTCCTCCGGAATTTGTTGGAAGTGCTTGTGTTTTAGAAGTATCTACTTTATTTTCATCTTGTATTTCTGGTACTGGTTGACGCGAATTATCTTCAGGAGTATTATCTTCAGGTTTTACAACTTCAGGTGTAATAACTTCAGGTGTTACAACATCGGGTGTATTATTTTCTTCATTATTAGTATTTCTAACTTCTAATTCTTTTTTTATAAAATTTCCGTCTTTATCTAACTTACTACACGATTTTCCGACTTTATCTTCGGTATAATCTGTATATTTTTCTTTATTTAACTTTTCTAGAGATGAGTACTGTACTGGAATAACCAATTCGTCGCCAATTTCTGGATTATATGTTTTAGATTTATTATTATTTATTTTAATAAAACAACTACAAACACCATATTCTCTATAAATAGTTTCCCATGTATCGCCCTCTTTTACTGTATAGCGTGTTTTCTTTATGGTTGATTTAATGGTATCTGAGTTTATTTCTTCAAATTGGATAAATCCTGCAATTTGATTTTTATTTAATTCTTCTTTTAAATATTTTTCTGCTTCAACTGTGTCTTTAAATTCTTTATTAAAAACAAACTCGTTATTCAACTCATTTTCAAGAAAATACACTTTATATTTATCGTCTGTTTGAAATAACATAAATGCGGTTGCAACTACTATTAAAATTGATATTCCCAACAAATACTTATTTTGAAGAAACTTTGTAAATAAACTCTGTTCTTTTTCATTACTATCAGTATTCAATACTTCATCAATATCGGGTATTGTATCGTTATTTCTCTGTGAGTCTTCTTCTATTTTTTCGGTTTCTTCTTCTATTAATGTTTTTGTATTGTCCTCATTTATTTCATCATACTGTGTAGTAGTAAGAATTGCTACATTTGATTGGTCAACAAATTTTGTTTCTATATAATTACTGCCAGACACATTTACAAGGTGAATACTCACATTATCTTTTGCTCCTGCATTAAGTGCAAGTTGCATAAGTTCATCGCCACGTTCTTTAATAGATTTTTCTGTGTTTTTTATAGTTGCTTGAATTGTAAGGTCGTTAACCATTCCACTTAAGCCATCGCTACAAAGTAGAAATACGTCTCCATTTTTTGGTAGAATTGCTTCTTCGGCAACTACTGGAAAAACTTTTTCCTTTGTTCCCATTGCTTGCAACAGTTCGCTTTTTCTAGGATGAGTTTCGGCTTCTTCTTCATTAATAACTTCTCTATCTATAAGCATTTGCACATAAGATTCATCTTTTGTAAGACGATATAATTTGTTATCGGACAGTAAATATATTCTACTATCGCCAACATGAGAAATATATGCTTTATCTTCTTTTATTACGAGCATTACAACGGTTGTACCCATTCCTTTAAGTTTGGGGTCGGCATCAGCTGCTTCTCTAATTTTTGAGTGAGCATATTTTATAGAATTACTCATTGCCTCTTTAATATCTGGATATATTTCGGTGTTCATATATTCCATAATACTATCAACAGCTATTGACGATGCTGTTTGACCGCCTGCATGTCCGCCCATTCCGTCGCAGACAACAAATATATCGCTGTTTTCCGATTTTGAAAAACCAATGGAGTCTTGGTTTTCGTCTCTAACTTTACCTACATTTGTTGAACTATAAACGTCTTGTAGAATATCAAAAATTGAATTATTTTCCATATATATATTATTTATATCCAGTTTTTAATGAACAAATTTTATTGTGATTGATCCTATAACAATTATGTCATTATGTTTTAGTATGCTATTTTCGGCTTTATATCCATTTATTGTTAAGCCATTTGTGCTGTTATTATCTGTAATTGTATATTCATTATTTTTATAAGAAATACTAAAATGTTTTCTCGAAATATTTTTATCATTTATTACAATATCGCAAGTTTTATCTCGTCCTGCAACCATATTTGGTTTATCTATAATAAATTCAGCACTTTCGCTTGCATTATAAATTTGCAATTTCGGAAGTCCTAAGTGTGTCATTTCTAGAATAGTGGCTAGTTCTATCTGTTCTTGCTTTTTAAACTGTTTTGCTCTAGCATCTTCTTCTTGTTTTAGCTTTTCTTCGCGTTTCCTTTTTTCTTCTTCTTTTCTGTGATTTTCTTCAAGCTTATTAAGTTCGCTACGGTTTTGTTGCTCTACTTGCTGAATTTTACGTGCTTGCCGTTGTAAATCTTGCTTGTTTTTTTCTTGAATCTTTTTTTGTTCTTCAACTTTAATTTTAACTGTTTTTTTATAATAGCTGAATGAAAAATAAGCAACTACAATTAATAAAAGCAATATTCCTCCTGCAATTATTGGATTATTTATTGTTAAACATACTATATTACAATCAGGACTTTTATATTGAATATCTAACTTAGTATTTTCAAATTCAAGAACTAAAGTATGTAGTTCGCCATCTTGCTTGTAATCACTATCATAAGTAAATTTATAATCTTGTCCGTATTGTCTAAATACAGCTTTATTCATAAATAAAATAGTTGAATCTGCTGTTATATCAACCTTATGTTTAATTGACATATAATATTTACCAAACGATTCGCTTGCTAGCCTATTAATTGTTCTGTTTTCCCAAATTCTGTACTGCATGGAGTAAACTGGGATTTTATTTTTTATTGAATAATTAATTAAACTTTCTTGCGTATTTTCATTTGATGTTTCAAAATTAAAACCTGCTGATAATACTATTATAATTTTATTTTTGTCGGGAAATTTTTCTTTTAAATCTTTCATCCCGTCATAAATTGCATTAAATAAATCGGAGCTTTTATTATTACTCTGATAATCGTATTTTGGCTTATGCGAATTTATTTTGTCTAATAAATTTTGATAATCATCTGTATATTTATTTGAAAGAAAGCGAAGAGGAGTTATTCCATCTCTATTTCTATCAAAAACGGCAATGTTTACTTTATCGTTTTTATTAACAAAGTCAGGCATTGATTTTTTAAGTACCTTTTTAAAAAACGTGGCTTGACCTGCATGAACAGAGTGTGTAAGGTCTTCAAAAATAATTAAAACTGCTTTTGATGTATCAATATCAGTAAAATCTGTAATATTCTCTACCTCAAACTTTTTAATTTTAGAATTTTCCTTAATTTTAAAGTCTTTCTTTAATTTTATATTTGGGTTATATACATTTACCTCAAAGCTAATTTCTGGAAAACTTTCAGTTTCAACATCGGCTTTTTGATAAATATTTTGCCCTAAAAGATTAAAGGGAAGAATAAATAGTAAAATAATTGTTATTAATAGAATGTTATTTTTCATATTTTACAAATTAAGGTCTTTTGTAAGATTACTTATGTTTAAGATTACAATGCTGTTCTAAATTTAAAGATTGTCGCTCCAATTTTTATTGTATCTCCATCCATAAGTAATACTGTTTCGTCTTCAATATCTTTGTCGTTAACATAAGTACCGTTTGTTGAGAATTCATCTTTTATTCTAAATTTATTATTTCTAAATAAAATAGTGGCATGTTTTGATGAAACAACTTTATCGCCAGTTACTGTAATTTCGCAATCGGGAGCAGAGCCTATAATATTTTTACCTTCGTATAATCTAAAATCGGCACCCATTTTATCAATAGTAAATGAAACTACCCAACCAACAAGCATTCTTTTTAAGCGTGGTGCTTCTACTTCTGCATTTTCATCTTCGTCTCCTAAATCTCCTCCAATATATGTTTTATTCCAATCTCTTGGGCTATTTTCTTTCATCTTGTTTATTATTGGTTTATCTTCTACTGTTTTTTCTCCACCAAATATTTTTGTTTTATCATTTGATGTAATATCTTTTGGTACATCATCGTCGCCAAAAATTCTAGTTTTGTCGTTTGAATTTTCATCTTCATCTCCAAATATTTTTGTTTTATCATTTGAATCGTCGCTAGATAAAACAGTTTCGCCTTCATCAGCAGAACTATATCCTTCTGTTTTAGGGCAGTATGGACATTCACTTAATTCGTCTATATAATAATGACCGTTTTTACATTTTTTCATTTTTCTACAAGTTAAAGTTATATTGAATCTTTTCTTTTAAGTGCTACATATATTCCAACAAACACAACAACATTAATTATTGATATTGCAAGTATATTTGAGTTAAAACTATCAAACCAACCGAAGAGATCATGTTTAGGGTCGTAAAAGTTTAATATTTCTAATGGGTCTCCTCCTTCAAATTGTGTTCCAGAGCTATAAGTATAAGGTTCTCTATCAAAAGGGAATTCGGTGTTAAAATATGATGTATCACTTGCTGTTTCAAATACAGGAATTGTATTATAAACGCTTTCTGTAATTGTATCGGTTGTATATATTGTGTCGTAAGCTGCCTGAACATCAAACTTGTATTTAGCAGTTTGAATTACAGGATTCGTTATTTTATCTATTATTGGAATAGAGTCGAACCTATCGGCACTTTTTATTAGCAAAGTGTCATTTACATGTTTTACAAAATCGGGACTATCATTTTGAATTCTTGCAAAACCTTCTGTTCCCCAGCGTCCTAACGTTAAATAACTAAGTATTTCTTTAAATCTTGAGTCGATACCTGTTAAAACTCCTGCTAACATTATTTGTGGCATTAATATAATAGGTACAACTGTCATTACTTTTTCGGTATTTTCAAAAACAGCTGAAAGTAGAAGTCCTAATAGGGTTGCTGAAAATGCTAAGTAAAACATAAACAGCAAGTATTGGTCAATGTTTACTGGAGGAATATCGTCGCTCATAAATTTTAATTGCACAATTAATACAAAAAGGAAAACTTGAATTAATGCAATAACTGATAAGACTGTAATTTTTGAGAATAGGTATGTAAAGATATTTAGGTTAAACATCCTTTCTCGCTTATATATAGGTATTTCTGAAACTATTTCTTTTGCTGCATTACTTACTCCAAACCAAACTGCCGATATTGCAATTAGGAATAATATTGAAAGTTGTAATTTATCAAAAATAAATACTAGTAAACCTGCTATTACTACGGGCTGAGCAATAAGCAAAATTAAATTTGCTGTATCACTTAATTTTATCTTCCCGTACCGCCTTGTTAACCACATAAACTGCCTTAAAAGAGATTCTTTTTGATCGTCTTTTATTGGTTCTTTATTTTCTTTTATTGATGCTGGAGCTTCACTTTGTGTTGCATTCCACTTATCGTTCCATGTTTTAGAGGCTTTCTCGGTACTTAGTAATGAATAAACGCCTATAATATTTTTGTCTTCTAAGTCGAAGTGTTTATATAAGTTTTTCTCGCTTCCATAATATCCTTGATAACCTTTTGTTCCAAGGAAAATAACTCTATCAACATAATTCAAATCTTCGGGTTTGTGAGTTACCATTATTACTGTGGTATCTTGTGTTACTGTCAGATTTTTTATGCTTTTTAAGAAACCATCAATAGTTTCGGGGTCGAGTGGGGAAGTGGGCTCATCAAGAAATAGGATTGATGGTCTATTTAATAGCTCAACTGCTATTGAAACTCTTTTTCGCTGACCACCAGAGAGTTCTTTTATTTTATTTTCTCTTAATTTTTTATCGTCAATATTTAAGCTTTTGCAAACTTCGTCAATTCTGTCTTTAATTTCTTCTTCGGTAGTATCATCGTTCATTCTAAGTTTAGCAGCAAAATATAATGATTTGTTTACCGATAAATCTGCATGAACTATATCATCTTGAGGAACATATCCTATTTTTCGTTTTAATAAAGAATAGTTACTTTTTAGTTCTAACCCGTGAATAAATACTGAGCCACCTGTTGCTGGATTTGCTCCGTTAAAAGTATTCATTAAAGTTGTTTTTCCGCAACCCGATGGACCCATTAATGCAATAAATCCGCGAGATGGAATATTTACCGACATAGATTTAAGTCCGACATAGCCATTATCATAAGTTTTTGAAACATTTACGGCTCTAATTGCAGTAATATCACCTAAATCTTTTTCGGCTTCGTTTAGTCCAAATACTCTTAATCCAATTCGTAATTCGTCTTTTTCGCTTAATTGTATTTTGCCTTTAACTTTTTTACCATTAACAAAAGTTCCATTTGTTGAGCCTAAGTCATTTACAAAGTACCCACCATTTTCGGCTGTTATTTTTGCGTGATTTCTGGATACAAGGTTATCATTAATTGTTATATCACATTCTTTGCCACGACCTATAATAATTGTCTGTTTCTTTTTTAAGAAGTCTGAAAGATTAGTTCCTTCCACAGAAAATTTTTGTTCTATTCCTGCTGCATCGGCAATATAATCGTTTATTTTAAATTCAAATTTCGCAATTTTGATAGAATCGTCTCCCGATATTTCTAATGTATCAGAAATTGGTCTTCCATTTACAAATGTTCCATTTAACGAGTTATTATCTCTTATCGAAAACTTATTTTCGCCTATTTTCTTAATATACGCATGTGCTCGGGAAATAACATCGGATTTTAATTGAATATCGGCATTATCACTTCTTCCAACAGTTATTTCGGAATTTGCATTTATTTTATCGGCTAATTTACTCATGTCTTTTTTAGGCAGAACCTTATTAGCTTTTGGTTTTTCGGTAACTGCATCGGGTGCTAAAATGAGAAGCTGTATTTCGTATGAGTCCATAAATGCGATTATATCGCCTATTTGTACTTCTATATTTGTGCTAG
>JAOZLS010000169.1 GCA_029934705.1 Bacteroidales bacterium
GCACCTCTCACACCACCAAGCGTACGGTTCCCGTACTTGGCGGTTCATTAATCATATCAAACACCCGTCCGACCGCTCTAAGCGGTCAGACGGATAATCTATTGAGTTACAGATTTTGTATATTAAAGGAAAAATAACAAACAAACCAAAAAAAGATAAAAAATGAGATTTGAAGAAGGACATATTTATCACATTTACAATATGGGAAATAATTCTACTCAAATATTTTTTAACAACGAAAATTATTTGTTCTTGTTACGGAAAATACGAAAAGAAATAAAACCTATTTCAGAAATTTTGTCCTATTGTTTAATGCCCAATCATTTTCACTTTATGATTATGGCTACTTCAAAATCTTGCGAAGAAAATAAACAACGTATTCAAATTCTATCACGAAAAATAGGAACGCTACAGAGTTCTTATACACAAGCTATAAATAAACAACAAAATTCAACAGGCTCATTATTTAGGCAAAAAACAAAAGCAAAAGATCTAAGGGAATATATAACATATCCACGTATAAAAAACGAATATATTAACCAATGTTTTGCATATATACATAATAATCCTGTAGATGTAAATTTAGTTGAAAAACCAGAAGATTGGGAATTTTCTTCCTCTCGTGATTTTTACGGTTTACGAAATGGAACATTATGCAATAAAAAACTTTTTTTTGAAATTTTAAATATTAATGAAGAAAATCTACCATTTTTTATAAAAAATAAAAACAATAAGAATATATGGTAATTGCTATCCAACATCCGTCCGACCGCCTAAAGCGGTCAGACGGATAATTTATTGAGCGTGCTTACATTTGTTTGGTTTTCATAGTCCTACATTGTGCTTTTTATTGAAACAGTGCAAAAAATCGCCGTAAAAACCAAGAAATTACCGATAAAGCTAACCAAAACAGAGATAAAAAAAACAGATTTCAAATAGAAATTTCGTAAATTTACATTTTAATTTTCAAAATTAAATTTCAAAGGAAATGACACATCGGAAAAAATTAAACTTAGGACAGTCTGATTTTAAAAATATAATAAATACAGATTCATATTTTATTGATAAAAGTCTGTTAATTAAAGAAATAATTGATACTGAAAAAAGTGTTTTATTGTTTCCCCGTCCTCGTCGTTTTGGGAAAACGTTGAATTTATCAATGTTAAAATACTTTTTTGATAAAAATGAGCAAGAAAACCAAAAATTATATAAAAATCTAAAAATTTGGCAAACAGAAGATTATATAAAAGAAAATTGTGGTAAGTATCCTGTGATAAATTTAAGTTTTAAAGATGCAAAAGCTAATACGTGGGAAGAAACTTTAAATTATATAAAAATAGAAGTAGCAAAAAGTTATGCAAAACACGATTATTTACTTGAAAATAAAAATTTGCGAGACTATGAAAAAACAAAATTCAAAAAGATACTTGACGAAACTGCAAATATTACTAATTTTGCAATAAGTATAAAATAATTAAGTGAATATTTACAACGCTATCACAACGAAAAAATCATCATATTAGTTGATGAATACGATACACCAATTCAAGCTGGGTATGGGAAATTTTACGATGAAGTAACTGTTGGGGCATTTTACAGAATAGGAGATTTATTAAAAGTAGTTCACTAAAAATAAAAATTACAGCCTAAAACTTGCTTTTGGGCTATAATTTGTTTATTTTACTATAATAAAAAACTTAAATTAAAAGCAAATGGAAACTTATACATTCGAAACAATGGTCGCAAAACACGGAATAATTAAAATTCCGCAGTTTAATAAATTTGAAAATAAGAGAGTTCAAATTGTAATTACATTAAAAGAACCCGATAAGTTGGCAGAAAAAAAGAAAGCAATAAATGATTTCTTTGAAAAATGGGGTGGTTTTTTCTCAACCGTAGAAACAGACGATGCAAGATATAACTATTTAATGGAAAAATACAAATGAAAAAAATATTATTAGATACAAACATTGTTCTTGATATAGCATTGGAACGCCGTGATTTTTATGAAAAAGCCAAGCAAATAGTTGAAATACTTTATTTAAAAAGCTTACCATCATTTATAACAGCTTCATCTGTAACAGACATTTATTATTTCTTAAAAAAGAAAAAAGGACATTTGCACACGATTAATTTTCTGAAAAACTTTTTTGTTTTTGTAGATATTGCAGGAGTAAACAAAGAAACAATAATTGGTGCTTTAAATTCAGAAATGAAAGATTTTGAAGATGCTGTTCAAACAGAAAGTGCAAAACTAAATAACATTAATGTAATAATAACGAGAAATAAAAAGGATTTTAAAAATTCAGGTTTGGAAATATACAATCCAGATGAATACATTAACAAGCTGATTGACAATAAATAACTACCATAATCGAGTAGATGACAAACTACCAAATGGTAGCCAGGACACCTCTCACAGTTCTGCTGAGCGATAGTCGAAGTGCCACCAAGCGTACGGTTCCCGTACTTGGCGGTTCATTAATCATCAATTCCGTATTTTATGCTAGTAATCAAAAAAAAGGATATAACCTCGTTGTTCTAAACGTTTTGGAGTAATTTTCATTTGCATAATGGGACTTTATCCAACATCTGTCCGACCGCTTTAAGCAACCAGATGGATATTGAGTTACTCTCCTATCATTTTATCGTTTATCATCAATAACTACATAAGTATTCAAACTGCTATATTGTTAAAAAAAAATCAAAAACATCTTCACTTTTTGGAAATTTTCCTTTACCTTCGTCGTGAACTGTTTGTGATTATATTTTGGGCACACACTCATTTGTTTTCGAAAAAGCAAACAAAATTTGGTATAAAATTTGCATCTAATAAAAAAGTATGATTGAAAAGATTAATAATATTTCGATAAAAAAGAGAGTAAGTTTCTTTATAAGTTTTTTAGTAGGTATTTTGTTTATTCTATTTTCTATTTTAATCATTTTTGTGATAAACACAAATATTGAAAACGAAGAAATAATTAATAAACTAATAATAATAACTATTATTTCTGGACTAACAGTAACTGGGATTGCATTTAGTGCAACATGGTTTATTGTTAGCCATGCACTAAAAGATTTGCCTAAAATTGAGAAATTTGCAAAACAAATAGCTGGTGGAAGACTAAACAAAACATTTAGAAGCAAACGAAACGATGAAATAGGAAAAATAATCAAATCAATTGTAAACATAAAAGACCGACTTTCTATTGTTATACTTACTTCGCAAAGATTAAGCAAACTACTAATAAATTCAACAGAAAATTTAAATGAGTCCTCTATAAAAATAACAGAAACCACAAGCGAGCAAGCAGCATCGGCAGAAGAAATATCTTCTTCAATGGAACAAATGTATGCTACAATAAGTTCAAACAATAAAAAAGCTAATGATACAAATAAAATTACGCAAGTATCTGTACAAAAATTAAGCGATAATAAAGTACTGATAATAAATTCGTTAAAATCGGTTGCAGAAATTAATGAGAAAATAACAATTATTCAAGAAATTGCCAATAAAACAGATATTTTGTCAATAAATGCAGCTATTGAAGCTGCAAGAGCAGGAGATGCAGGAAAAGGGTTTTCTGTTGTTGCACAGGAAATAAGGAAACTCGCCGATAAGACCCAACTTGCTTCAAAAGAAATTGAAGAACTATCAAAATCAAATCACGAACTATCAAAATTAGCCTCAGACGAAATAATTAAAATAATACCAGAAATTACAAAAAGTGCTGAAATGGTAAAACATATTGCAGACGCAAGTATTGAACAACAAACAGGTATCAGTCAAGTAAATAATTCAGTACAACAGCTTAACAGCGTTTCGCAACAAAATGCAGCAACTTCCGAAGAAATTTCAGCAACTTACAGCGAGATAATACAACATATAAAAGAATTAAATGAAACAATAGAATATTTTACTGTTTAAATTTAAAACTCTAAAAAAAGAAAAATGGCAAAAATTACAATGAGTGTAATTAAAAAAGTGCAAGATTACATAGACAGCAATGCCGACAACTTCAAATATCTCGAAGAACTTGCACACGGCATTACAAATACATTGCACAGCGAGTTGAAAGAACTTAACGTTTTAAGCAGAATTTTCATAAATCTGCCTTACAAATCGTTACCAAAAGCAAACAAAAAAGCTGTTGATGAGTTAACAAGCTCCTTAAATGTAAGTTCTAAAATTAAAAGGAACACACAAATTTTATCTCTTGTAGGTTCAAGTGGCGTACAGCCTGAATGGAACGATAGGGCAAACTCGCAAGGACATGTAGGAATACCCTTAATTTCTACCGAATTTATAGACGGAATTCCAATGATGGCTCGATTGCTTGGCGATTTAGGTATTGATATTGAAGGAATAAACGAAGAAAAAGCTGGTATTACCGCCAATGTAATAGAAGAGGAACAAGGCTTGTTTCATGTAGATGACGCACATACAAAAACCGATAAAAAAGGTCGTTTAATTATTGCAGCACAAGATTTTGTAAAATCAAACAACATTATAACAGTTTTTGGGCTGGGAGGAAATATTAGAGAAAATATTTATTTCACATTTATTGTTTTCAATAATCAGTCACTACCCGAAGAAGAAACAAAATTAACGCTTTTACTTACTTCTGCAATTGCGGATGCCTTTGAACCTTACGTTAAAAAAGGACGAATATTTAAGAAATAAATTAGAATGAAAATTATATACTACGATTGTTTTTCAGGCATAAGTGGCGATATGAACCTCGCTGCTATGCTCGAACTTGGAGTGCCTGAAAAATATTTAACAGATAATTTGGCAAAATTAAATATCAAAAATTATAAAATTATTGCCGAAAAAAATAATATCAACGGAATAGGTGGAACAAAAGTTACGGTAAAACTCACAAAAGAAGACCACAAACACCGACATTTAAAAGATATTAGAGACATTATTAATAATTCTGATTTATCTGAAAACATACAGCAAAAATCAATAAAAATATTTGAAAATATTGCTGTAGCAGAAGCAAAAATTCATCAAACAACAGTTGAGAAAATACATTTTCACGAAGTAGGTGCAGTAGATGCAATAGTTGATATTGTGGGGGCTGCAATTTGTTTAGACTATCTGAAACCAGATAAAGTTATTTGTTCTGTAATTGAGCTTGGCAGTGGATTTGCAAAGTGTGCACATGGTATAATACCTGTTCCGGCACCAGCAACTCTCGAAATTTTAAAAAACATACCTGTCAGCATAGGTAAACAAAATTTTGAAGCAACAACCCCAACAGGAGCAGCAATTTTATCTGTAATTGTAGATGAATTTCAGGAAAGCATCTCTATAAACATTAGCAAAACAGCTTATGGCTTAGGTCATAAAAAATCGGAGAAACCAAATATGCTTAGAGTTATGCTTGGAAGCGATGCAAAAAAAAAAGTTCATACATAATTGAATGCAATATTGACGATATGAACCCCGAGCTTTACGAATATATTTCAACAAAATTATTCAAGGCTGGAGCATCAGATGTCTATTACACAAGCATTTTCATGAAAAAAAGCCGTCCTGGTATTAAATTTTCGGTTCTCTGTAAAAGCGATAAATTAGAACAATTAAAGAAAATTGTGCTTACAGAAACTACAACTTTTGGACTGCGAACATTTCCTGTAAGCAAAACGGAATTAGAACGGACTTTTGAAAAAAAACAGACTAAATACGGAGAAATTACAATCAAATCGGGTTTCCTTAACGGAATAAAAATTAAAGAAAAACCGGAATACGAAGACTGCAAAAAAATTGCAGACAATAATAATATTTCAATAAATGAAATTTATGACTTTACAGGAAAAGGATAAAAAATTATCAGAAATATTAAAGGAGATGCAAAGCGTTAGTATTGCATTTTCCGGTGGTGTGGACAGCACTTTTCTGCTTTGGAAAGCAAAACAAGTTTTGAACAAAAATGTAAAATCATACACAATACAAACGCCCTACATTCCGAAATGGGAAATTGCAGAAGCCAAAGAACTTGCAGAAAAAATTGGAGCAGAACACAAAATCCTACAACTAAAATACCCCGAAAACATTAGAAACAATCCCGAAAACCGTTGTTACTTATGTAAAACACAGCTTTTTAGTTATCTTAAAAAAATCAGCAAGGAGCAGAATATGAATTTTCTTTGCGAAGGCACAAATGCTGATGACCTTAACGATTATCGTCCTGGAAGAAAGGCTATAGAAGAATTAGAAGTTCGTAGTCCGCTACTTGAAGCAGATTTAAGCAAGAACGAAATACGACAATTATCGGAAAAAGCAGGACTTCCAACATGGAATAAACCAGCCTACGCTTGCCTACTTACACGCCTACCGCACAATATAATAGTTGACGAAAACATTTTAACAAGAATAGAAAAAGCCGAAAAATTTTTGATAGACAAAAATATAAAAACCGTAAGGGTTAGAACGCACAATAAAATAGCAAGAATTGAAACAACACAAGAAAACATGAAACTATTAATTTCAGAACCTTTTAACTATGATGTTCATAAATATTTAAAATCAATAGGATATGATTTTGTGAGTATTGATATTTTAGGATATAAAATAGGAAGCTTTAACAAAATATAAAACAGATGAATAAAATACCTTTTAATAAACTCATCTGGTTAATTCCAATAGTTTATTTGTTTCACGAATTAGAAGAATGGTATATTTTTGAATGGTGGTCTAATGTTTTCCCCGATTCGCCTCCATTGCCGGTATTTGCTGGAAGAGTATGGTTATTAGCTTCAAGTATTCTGGGATTTATATTAATTGCATCATTTTCGTATTTCAAAAATCCTAAAACAGTCGCAATTAGTTCGTTAATTCTTGCCTCTTTGCCTTTTGGCAACGGTTTACAACATCTATATTGGTTGTTTTATTTTAACTGCTATGCTCCTGGAGTTATATTTGCCTCATTTATAGGTATTCCCATTACAATATATTTAATTTACCGGGCAATTTCGGAAAAATTGATAAAAAAACGCTTCGTTCTAATACTATCAATATATCCCATTTATGTGTTTATTGAAGTTGTTATGGCAGGAAACCAAGTTCCAAATTCTATGAAAATATTAACTGATTATGTAAGTTCTTTTTAACAAAAAAAACAAATGAATAAAAAACAAATACAAAATTTACTTCAACAAGTAAAGCAAGGAAACACAGATATTGAAACGGCTACGAATGAGCTAATTGAGTTACCATATAAAGATTTAGAATTTGCAAAAATTGATAATCATAGAGAACTTCGCTCTGGTTACCCAGAAGTAATATATTGTGAAGGAAAAACAGACGAGCAGATTATAGAAATAATTAAATATATGCACAGCCGAAAAAATAATATTCTGGCAACAAAAGCCGAGATAACTGTATATGAAAAACTAATACAAGTTATTCCTTCGGCAAAATATAATAATATAGCCAAAACAATTTCAATAATTAACAAAAAAGTAGAACAAACAAAAAGCTCTATAGCCATAATTACAGCCGGAACATCTGATATGGCTGTTGCAGAAGAAGCTGTTGAAACTGCCGAGATTTTTGGAAATAAAGTTGTAAAAATATACGATGCTGGAGTTGCTGGTTTGCATCGTTTATACGGTAAAATGACATTAATTCGCCAAGCTAAAGTTTTGATAGTAATAGCCGGAATGGAAGGAGCTCTCGCTAGTGTTGTGGCAGGAATGACTGACAAACCCGTTATTGCTGTACCTACAAGCATTGGGTATGGAGCAAATTTTGGAGGTATTTCAGCATTACTCGCAATGCTTACAAGTTGTGCAAACAGTGTAACTGTTGTAAATATTGATAATGGTTTTGGTGCTGCATATTCAGCAAGTATAATTAATAAATTATAAAAATGATAATTACTGGATTAATAACAAGTTTCTTACACGTCCTATCTGGACCCGACCATCTAGCAGCAGTTACGCCAATTGCGGGAGATAAAAAAAACAAATCGTGGTTTGTAGGACTTATTTGGGGACTAGGACATAATTTCGGAGTATTAATTATCGGACTATTATTTTGGCAATTTCGTAATTACATACCAGTTGAAACAATTTCTAAATACAGTGAATTAGTAGTTGGTTTTGTACTAATTTACATTGGAGTGGTTGCAATAATAAAAATAAATAAAAAGAAAATTTATAGTGATAAAGAAGTGAGCAAAAAGAAAGGTATGCTCTTAATTATGCTGATTGGATTAATTCATGGGTTTGCAGGAGTTTCGCATATAATAGGTTTATTACCCGCACTTGCCTTGCCAACAAATATGGCTGTATTTTTATACATTTTCGGTTTTATGATTGGCACAATAACTGCAATGATATTTTATTCACAGTTAATAGGAATAATATCAAATAAATTTGAAAATTCAAATAATAGAAATATATTATTAACATTCAAAAGCTCATTGATAATTTTTACATTAGCCGTTGGTGTCTTTTGGATAATAAAATCAATTATTTAAAAAAAATAGTATAATACCCTATATACCTACTGCCAAAATGGTAGCAAATGATACATTGTACTAAATAGTGCTTGGATGAGAATACAACAAAATTTGAAATATTTTTTTGCGATATGTTTATACTGAATTGCTTTAATAATTTTGATTTAGATAATGGAATATTTTTGTTGCAAAATTATTGCATAGCCGTAGCTACGGAATGATTTTGCAGCGATAATTAAGGCAAAAAT
>JAOZLS010000019.1:0-2105 GCA_029934705.1 Bacteroidales bacterium
GAATGGTTCATTTTTTGTAAAAGTACAAAAAAGACTGAATAATGTAACGTGTATCTTACATTATTTGTTAATTATTTTTCAACATTAATTAAAGTATTAAATTTTTATAAACAGATGAGGCATATACTATTAAGTTTTTTATTAGCAATATCTTTTTTTTATAATGCAAATGCACAATTTGAATATAGAGGGGATGTTTTTTATTCCTACGATGAGGATTTAACTATTTATATAGAAGCAAGTTATAGTTCTCGTAAATTAGAAAACAAAGACGCTTATGTGTATAACTTATTAAAAGTTTATGAAGATACAGAATCTGGAAGTGTTGAAATAATTAGTAAAGAGCTGGGAGATAATAATAATATTTATCCATTTACAATTGCAGATAACTATGCAAAAAACACCAAAAAATTTATAATTATTAAAGGTATGTCAACATTTTGGGTGTTTGATATCAGAAATAAACTACTTAAAGGTCCATTTAAACCTCATTTCTGGGGAATCGGAGCAGATTCTCAAAGTGGAACAATTAATGATATTAAAATTTCGGAAGATGGAAATTATATATACGGAATAACAGTTGATAATGGTGGCTTTTTATATGATATCTGCGAAACAGATAATATAGTTGAAAAACTTTCAGCAAATCTTCCTTTTTTAAGCGAAGCTAGATTTTATGAACTTCAAAATTGCTCTGATAATAATTATAGAGGAGTATATATTGCTAGTGCTGAGAATCTTGCCTACATGGTTGTTTTGATGAAAGATAAAAAGTTAAAATCTATAAATAATACCAAAATCCTCTCATATACAGATGATGATTTTGAAGAAGTTGTTATGAATATATCAATGACTGAAAGTAGATATGTAATATCTGAAGAAATTATTGATAATAAAGTGAATTTTATAGTTATAGATATTTTCACAGGAAATGTTATAAATTTACCTGCTGAAACAACGTTTGAATCAAAAGAAAGTATTATTAAATATCTTGAAAAATAAATATGTTACAAGAATTAGTGTTGAAAAATAGAAGTTATAGACGTTTTTATCAAGAACATGAAATAACTAAATCCGAGTTAATAAATTTTATAGATATGGCACGCTTGTCGCCTTCGCCTAGAAATCAGCAAGCACTAAAGTTTATTATATCTTGCGAAAAGCAAAAAAACAATAAAATATTTGAAACTCTTAGTTGGGCAGGAGCTATACAAAACTGGGATGGACCAAAAGAAGGCGAAAAACCTTCGGCATATATTATTATTTTAGGCGATAATGATATTGTTCCATCAGGGAAAAACTCTTTTAATGAGGCTGCTTATGGAATTGCAGCACAAACAATTTTATTAGCTACAGTGGAAAAAGAATTGGGGGGGTGTATGATTGCAGCAATTAAAAAGAATATACTAAGAAAAGAATTAGAAATTGATACTAAGTATGAGATATTACTCGTGTTAGCAATTGGAAAACCTAAAGAAAATATAACTTTAGTTGAAATGGAAGATGATGATTTTAGTTATTACAGAGACGAAAATCAAAATCATTTTGTTCCTAAAAGAAAACTTGATGATATAATATTAACCTAAGTACTATTTAAAGTTGCTTGCTTAGTTCTGCAACATTCTGTAAATAATCAACGAAATATACAATTAATCATTCACAGTTACTTAATATGTAAAAAATATGAAAACTATAAATAAAGTTGTAAGCTTATTGCTATTGGTGCTAATAACTAACCTAAATGTTTTAGCACAAGGTGATGATGAAGTTATTTATGTTAAAATTATTGATGATGGAAAAACATATCCGACATTACCTGAGGATTGTCTTAATTGGCCTTCAAACGAAATTTACAAAAAAGCACAATCTTCGGAATGGAGTAGATCTGGTTATGAACCTAAAAATGGCGATAAAGGCGTAATAATAGGAGCATATAACCATTGTAATGGATATCAAATTTTCATTATAAAAGTTGAAAATAAATACTATGTTCCAATAGGTTTTAAAGGAGTAGAAGAGATTTCTGAAACAAAATTTCGTAGTAATTATTCAAGTAATAGTGGTTCAAATAATAATCAGCAAGCAATAAAAATAGTAAATGCAGG
>JAOZLS010000019.1:2205-10328 GCA_029934705.1 Bacteroidales bacterium
ATACTATGTGCCAATAGGAATTGCAGGAGTTGAAGAAACAAGTAATAGTGGTTCAAATAATAATCAGCAAGCAATAAAAATAGTAAATGCAGGCAAAATATATTCCACATTATCAGAGGGTTGTCTCGATTGGCCATCGAATGATATTTATGAGAGAGCAAGAAATTCCGAATGGAAAAAATATGGATATTATCCAAAAGCAGGAGATAGAGGTGTAATTGTTGGAACTTTTGAGCATTGCAGCGGTTATGATATTTACCTAATTAAAGTTAATGATAAATACTATGTGCCAATAGGAATTGCAGGAGTTGAAGAAACAAGTAATAGTGGTTCAGACAATAATTTGCAAAAAGTTAAAATAACCAATGCAGGTAGTATATATTCTACATTACCAGAGAGTTGTCTTGATTGGCCGTCGGATGATATTTATAATAAATCAAGATCGTCCGAATGGAAAAAACATGATTATTATCCAGAAAATGGCGATCGAGGTGTAATTATAGGAACTTTTGAACATTGTAATGGTTATGATATTTATATAATTAAAGTTGATGATAAATATTATGTTCCGATAGGAAAAAAAGGAGTATATATATATTAATAAAGGTATAGTAAAACCTCATTTAACATTATAATTTACTCACAATAAAAAGAAACCTTATCTTTGAATTTTCAACCTTAGTAGAAAAAATAGTAGAGTTAATTTTAACCTTATTAAAACTTAGAATAAAAATATGACAATGCAATTAGATTCATTTACCATAACCCTATTATTAGTTTTAATAATAACAATAATTAGTTCATTTTCAAGAAGAAAAAAGAGAGATAAATGCCTTATTGATTTTAAAGAATTGCCAGTAACTATTGAGCGGATTAATGGCGAAATTATGGCTAAAGGTATTATGAATGTACATAATACAGGTCTTGAGTTAAAATATCCAAAGGCAATTGACCGAAACTCTAAGTTTATAGAATCGTCATATTTAATTTATAAATATGAGTTTGATCAAATACAGTCAATAATTATTTATCACGATGAATTAAGTGATGTTGCTAAAAAGAAACGTGATAAAATTTTAAAACAAACATATAGACCATCTTTTTTTAGAAGAACTAAACGGAATATTCAAAATTTCTTTAAAATAATAAAAGATTCACTTAATGATTTAGTAAATGCTTTAGCAATGCAATTTCAAAAATCGTCGGCAGGAGCTGTTTTTAAAACTCACGAAAAATTAGTGAAAAAGATTAATACCGAGTTGGTTGAATCTGTTGGATCAGAACATGATCCTCTTTTAGAAAGTTATATTGGACAACGTGTTGTCTTTGAGTTGATTAAAGGAGAAAAATTATATAAATATTCAGGAGTTTTAAAAAAATATACAGTCTCATTTATTCAACTTATGGATGTTATGTATAAAACAGAAGATGATGAAAAAATGAAATTGGTTGATATTCTAATTCCTCAAAAATTAGGAATAGTACGGCACTTGGGCGAAGTGCCTCACGATAAATATTACCCTTTAGTAAACGAAATACAATATTTAAGCAATAAAATAAGTTCAATATCATTAAAAAAGCATAAAAACGATAAGGAAAACCCAGTAACAGATTAATTTTATAAATATATGAAAACAGAAAGAAAAAAAAATATAGCAGTTGTGTCTGGCGGATTTTCATCAGAATTTTATATTTCGTTAAAATCAGGCGAAGCAATTGCAACAAATATCGACAAAGAAAAATATAACGTTTATACAATTCAAATAAAAAAAGACGAGTGGATTTTAACAAACGACCTTAATTGTGGAATTGTAATAAACAAAAATGACTTTTCGTTTAATGATAACGGTCAAAAAACAAAATTCGACTGTGTAATATCTGCAATTCACGGTACGCCAGGCGAAAATGGTCTTTTGCAAGGTTATTTTGATATGCTAGAAATTCCTTATGTTGGAAGTGGTGTATTAACATCTTCTATCACCTTTAATAAATATTATTGCAATAATTATTTAAGAGATATGCCAAATATAAACATAGCAAAATCGCTAATGGTAACCAAAGGACAAAATGTAAATACTGCCGAAGTTATTAAACACGTTGGTTTGCCATGTTTTGTAAAACCTAATGCAGGAGGCTCTAGCTTTGGAATTACCAAAGTTAAAAAAGAAGAAAATTTAATAGCAGCAATTGATGAAGCAATAAAAGAATCAAACCAAGTAATAATTGAACAATATATTGAAGGAGACGAAATACAATGTGGTATTTTTAAAGCCTTAGGAAAAGAATATAAACTTCCTTTAGTAGAAATTGTTAGTAAGAACGAATTTTTCGACTATCAAGCAAAATATGACCCAGATTATTCCGATGAAATTATTCCTGCAAGGATATCGGATGAGCTAACAGAAAAGTGTCAAGAAATATCATCTAAAATATACGATGCTCTTAATTGTAGCGGTATTGCACGGCTCGATTATATTTTAAAAGACAATGAATTTTGGTTTCTTGAAGCAAATACAATCCCCGGAATGACAAACGAAAGCATTGTACCTCAGATGATTGAAAAAGCAGGAATGACTTTTACCCAAGTAATGAGTATTTTAATTGAAGACAAATTAAAAGAAGATTGATGAATAATTTAAAAAAATCTTTTGCAAATATAAATTACTTGTATCCATTTTATTTGTTCTTTATTTTATTAACAATATTTGTTTCTGAAAATATATTTTTTTGGGACACAGTTCAGCTTGGTTCAAAACATGCACACTATTTTTACGAAAATAATTTTGCAAATTTTCTTCTTCCAGACTCTATTGATAGTGGACATATTCCTGGTTTTGGAGTGTTTTTAGCACTAGCTTGGAAAATATTTGGGAAAACCTTAGTTGTTAGTCATTTTGTAATGCTTCCATTTTTGTTAGGTATAGTTTTTCAGGCAGATAAATTACTGAAACGTTATATAAATAAAAAATATATAAAATACGCACTGCTTTTATTTTTGGCAGATCCAACTTTATTAGGACAAGCAACTTTAATTTCGCCAGACATTATTTTAGTCTTTTTATTTTTAGCAGGTTTAAATGCCGTTTTAGACAATAAAAATATTCTGAAATCTATATTTATTGCTGGGCTATTTTTAATAAGTATGCGAGGCATGGTAGCTGCTTTTGCAATTCTTTTAGTCGATGTTTTTCTAAGAACTAATTTCGATACATTTAAAAGTACATTTGTTGCTTTATTGAAAAAATCAATAGCATATTTACCAGCTGTTATTATTTTAATCGCTTATGCCTATTATCATTACGTTCAAAAATCGTGGCTTGGCTACCACGATGATTCTCCTTGGGAAGCAAATTTTAAAATTACAGACGCAAGCGGTTTTATTCGGAATATAGGAATTTTGGGTTGGCGGATTCTTGATTTTGGGCGAGTCTTTTTATGGCTTTCAGCATTAATAATTCTACTTAAAAATTGGAAGAAAATATTTAATGATAAAAATTCAATACAAATAATTTTCATCTTTATTTTTACTTTTATAAGTCTTTCAATTAGCTTTTTAGCATATAAAAGTTTAAATGGACATCGTTATATTTTGCCGTTTCTTCTTATTTTCTCTTTATTTGCAAGTTATTTAATTTTTACTTTTATTGAAAAAGAAAAAAATAAATATATAATTTTTGCTTTTGTATTTGTAGGTTTAATCTCAGGAAATTTATGGATTTATCCCGAAAAAATAGCACAAGGATGGGATTCATCGCTTGCTCAGCTTCATTATTTTAGTCTTCGCAAAAAAATGATTAAATATATGGATGCCGAAAATATTAAAATTGAAGAAACAACCTGTGTTTTCCCAAATACATCGCAAATAAAATTTCTTGAGTTAAACAGCGATACAACAGCTTTTAAACATAAAAATGAACAAGAAGATAAATACGTTTTCTATTCAAATATTAATAACGATTTTAGCGATGAAGATATTGATTTGTACAAGAATAATTTCACTCTAATTAAAGAATATAACTCAATGGGAGTTTTTATAAAATTATACAAAAATAATAAATAATGAATTTAGATATATTATATAATAAAGCATTAAATTCCGATTTTCTAACTATTGAAGAAGGTTTATTTTTATACGATAATTCACCAACATCTGAACTTACTTTTATAGGAAATGAAATAAGAAAAAAAAATCAGACTGCTGAAAATACCAATAAAGTGGGATGGATAATTGACCGTAATGTTAATATTACAAACGTGTGTATTGCTCAATGTAAATTTTGCAATTTTTATCGCCGTCCCAATGATCCCGATACATATATAACAACACTTGATGAGTATAAAACTAAAATTGAAGTGTTAAAGCAATTTGGTGGTAATCAGTTACTTCTGCAAGGTGGGCTTCATCCTAAGTTAGGACTTGAATACTACAAAAAACTATTTGCCGACATAAAAAAGATTGCTCCAGATATTAAACTTCATGCATTAGGTCCTGCCGAAATTCATCATATTGCAAGGCTTGCAAAAACCGATTATAAAACAGTTTTAGTCGAATTAATAGACGCAGGCTTAGATAGTTTGCCAGGTGCAGGTGCCGAAATTTTGAACGACAGAGTAAGAAATATTGTATCAAAAGGAAAATGTAGCTCTCAAGAATGGTTAGATGTTATGCGAGAAGCACATAAATTGAATATTACAACATCGGCAACAATGATGTTTGGGCATATTGAAACCCACGAGGAGCGTATTGATCATTTCGTAAAATTAAGAGAAGTACAAGCAGAAAAACCTGAATTATCCGATGGCTTTACATCTTTTATTCCTTGGCCATTTCAGGATGAAGGAACAGACCTTAACGAGACCTCGGGAGTAAAAAATACAGTAACTGCCGACGAATATTTAAGAACAATAGCAATTGCTAGAATAATGATGCCAAATATTAAGAATTTACAAGCATCCTGGCTTACTGTTGGAAAAAAAATAGGACAATTAAGTCTTCATTCTGGAGCCAACGATTTTGGTTCAATAATGATTGAAGAAAATGTTGTATCTGTTGCTGGAGCAACCCATAGCTTTGATGCTACACAAATACAAGATGCAATAAAAGAAGCTGGATTTACACCAGCATACCGTAATCAGGAATACAAATATATATAAACTATGAAAATACAATATTGTTCGGATTTACACCTAGAATTTAAAGATAACACAAGGTTTATTGAAGAAAACCCTATTATTCCTTCAGCCGATATACTTATTTTGGCCGGAGATATTACATATATGCAAGAAATGTATTATGCACATCCTTTTTTCGACTATGCATCAAAAAACTGGCAACAAGTATATTGGGTACCAGGTAATCACGAGTATTATTGCGGAACAGATATTAATTCTTACGATTTTTCTAAACCAATTGAAATAAGAAAAAATGTACATATTGTAAATAATTATTCAATAAACATAAATGATATACAGCTTATTTTTACAAGTCTTTGGTCTAAAATTGATGAGCAAAATAAGTGGATAGTTGAAAGGTCTGTTTCAGATTTCCATCGAATAATTATTGATGGTGAAAAATTAACTTCAGAAACATTTAATAAACTTCACGAAGAGTCTCTATTATTTTTAAAGAAAGAATTAGAAGAAAGTAAAGCAGATAAAAAAGTTATAGTAACACACCACCTGCCTTCAAATAGTTGTAATGCTGTTGAGTTTATGGGAAGTAAAATTAATTCTGCTTTTTGCACCGAGTTAACATCATTTGTTGAAAAAAGCAACGCCGATTTCTGGATATATGGGCATAGCCATAGAAATATGCCCGAGGTTAGACTAGGGAAAACGATACTTCTTACTAATCAATTAGGCTACGTTAGCTATAACGAGCATAAATTTTTTGTTTTAGATAAGATATTTGATATTTAGAAATATAACTAATTAGTTTCTAATTAATAGACAACTTTCAATAGCTAAAAAAATATATAAGTATTGATTGAAAATAGTATGTTTTATCATACTTAGAACCTATAGTAAAATAGAGGGTGGCAAACTTATGGCAACTTTTTTGCGTATATGATACTACAAACGTACATATTAAAAAAATATAAACAGATGGGAAAAAAATACAATACAAATTGGAGAAACCTCAGTTTGATGCTGAGTGTTATGATATTATTTCTGTTTTTGCCAGCAAGCCTGCTAAAAGCACAAAACATTAAACAACAAAAAAATAGTGTGCAAGGGCAATTGTCCAATCATACAGTAAAACGACCACCTACACGTATAGATACTGTAACTAAATTGAAAGTATATCAAGGAGGAGAAAAGTTACAGTATAATAATCGTAAAAAAAGTGAAGAACGTGAAGTTAAAGTGTATCAAAAAGCAGGAAAACCTAGATTAGCAAATGATACGACTATTCGTAATAAACGAAAATTTGTTGAACATAAAACCTTACGGAATAATAATCCTAAGCGAGTGGATACAACTAATCATAAAGGCGATACAAAAGATGATTCACCCTTGTTTTTTGAAGTCTTTGTTACAAATGCAATTGATACCGATGGAGATGGCTATTGGGATATATGGGATTTTGAAATTGATGTAGATCCTTATGACGGAACAGAAGCTTATGATGTGTGGATTTCTATTTATGATAATTATGGAAATGAATGGTTGGACTTTGGTCCTTTTGATTTTTATGGAATTGGCTCTGCCGACAATGTTGTTATCACCGATTTTGATGCAGCTCAGTGGGGCTTTACATCTGAAGAAAATGTGAGTTTTACATTTTATGCAGATAATTCTCTTGGTAACGATGTATATTACCTTGATGTACCAGTAGATATGCCTGCTGATTGGCCTGCGTTTTACGAAGTAAATATAATAAATGCTGTTGATGAGGATAATAATGGCTATTATGAATTATGGGATTTTGAAATTGATATAGATACATATTATGGCGACATTGCCGATAATGTATATGTTGAAATATCTGATGATGAAGGTAATTCCTGGGGACCTTTTGGACCTTACGATTTCTCAGGTTCTACTTCAAGTGATAATATTACTGTTGAAGATTTTGGAAGTGATTTCTATAACTTTAATAATGCTGAGAATGTGAATTTTACTTTCTATGCCTATAATGATTATGGAGAAGATCAAATGAATATGAATACTCCAGTAGATAAACTTTGGGATTATCCTAATTTCTACGATGTTTATATCGTAAACACATCGGATATAGACGGCGATGGTTTTTATGATGGATGGGATTTTGAGGTAGATGTTGATGCCTTGTATAACTTAACAGCAGGGAATGTATATATTGATATTGAAGATGATGAAGGGAATTCTTACGGCCCGTTCGGACCTTATGATTTTGTTGGTCAAAATGGCGATGATAATTTAACAATTACGGGTTTTTCATATAATAGTTATAATTTGAATAATCCTGAAAATGTTAATTTTACATTTACGGCATACAACGATTATGGTTCAAGTGAATTAAGCACAAATGTTCCAGTAGATACCTATTTTGAAGCTCCTGAATTTTATGAAGTTTACACAAATAATACTATTGACGAAGATAATGATGATTATCTTGAACAGTGGAGCTTTGTTATAGATATTGATGCACCTTACAATGGTGTTGCCGAAAATGTATATATTGAAATAACAGATAACGAAGGAAATAACTGGGGTACTTATGGTCCATACACTTTTGAGGGCGAAACTTCCGATGATAATGTTAGTATAAGCTCTTGGTATATGACAGATTATAATTTTGAGAGTCCTCAAAATGTTCAGTTTAGCTTTTATGCGTATAATAATAAAGGGAATGAAACAGAAATACTTAATGTTCCTGTAGATGGTAACAGTACCGATGCTTCTTTAAGTAACTTAAAAGTAAATGCTACAACAATTAGTGGTTTCAACTCTAATATTCTAAATTATACTTACGATTTACCTTATGGAACAACAATTGTCCCATCGGTTTCTGCTATCTCTACTCATCCAGCTGCTACAGTGCTTATAACTCAAGCTGTAAATTTGAATGGTTCTGTTAGTCAAAGAACAGCAACCGTATTAGTAACAGCCGAAGATGCAACAACAACGCTTACATATAC
>JAOZLS010000019.1:10428-24704 GCA_029934705.1 Bacteroidales bacterium
ATGATGCAAGTTTAAGTAATTTATATGTTGATGGTGAAACTATTGCAGGTTTTAACACAAATGTATTTGCTTATAGTTACGATTTACCTTACGGAAGCACTAATGCTCCACCAGTATCGGCAACAGCTACAGATGTTAATGCGTCAATAATGATAACACCACCATCGGATATATATGGGACAGAATTAGAACGAACAGCAACCGTATTAGTAACAGCCGAAGATGCAACAACAACGCTTACATATACAGTTTTATTTAATGTACTTCCTCCTAATGATGATGCAAGTTTAAGTAATTTATATGTTGATGGTGAAACTATTGCAGGTTTTAATACGAATACATACAGTTATATGTATTATGTAGCATATAGTCAAACTCAAGTGCCTATTGTATCAGCAGTTCCTACCGATTCAAATGCAGAAGTGCAGGTAACTCATGCAGTCAATTTGGATGGAACTCAAGCCGAACGTACTTCAACTGTGCTAGTAATTGCTGAAGATGGAATAACAGAACTTATTTATGAAGTGGTTTTTAATAAGATGACTGTAAGTGATGATGCTACTTTATCTAATCTTACTGTAAATGGCGAAACAGTGCAAAATTTTCATCCATCTGTTGTTAATTATATTGTAACTTTACCTTTTGGAAGTGAAACTCCTTTTGTTCTTGGAACTCCGAGTCATGAATATGCAGAAGTTACAGTTAATAATGCAGTTGACCTTCATGGAACCGACGAAGAACGTACTACCACTATAGAAGTAACAGCCGAAGACGGTGAGACTATTCGCCTCTACAGTATTTTATTTAATGTGTCGTTAGTTGGTATTAATAAACCAGAAGGAATTTCTATAAGTTTATATCCGAACCCAGCTTCTTCGGAACTAATTGTGAATTCTACAGGTTTTAGATTTAATAAAGCTGAGCGGGTACAAATAATAAATTCTGTTGGAAAAATACAAACGGCAAACATTCTAAATATTTCTGAAAAGCAGATTAATATTTCTGTCAATAATTTATCAAATGGTCTGTATTTTCTTGTAGTTATAAGAGATGGTAAACAATTTAGTAAACGATTTGTAGTGCTTAAATAATTTTTTAGTAAAGTAAATATATACTTATCAGTTTTGAAACAAAATGCCCGATAAATATTAAGGCAAAAATATATTTATCGGGCATTTGTTGTGCATAATTGAGTAGGTTTTGTATTAATTTTTTGTCAAACTTCATTATTATACAGGTCGTAAATTTAATTTCAATACAATATTTAACTTATTCAATTATAATAATTTTAAATTCTTAATAGAATAATTATATATTTGTAAAAAAAGTTTTTAGTGCTACACAGTAATCTATATGCCGATATAATTATTCCGGTGCCTATCCCGCAACTCTTTACTTATCTTATTAATATAGATATGGTTGAGAAATGCAAAATAGGTGTTAGAGTCATTGTGCCTTTTGGTAAAACAAAAATTTACACAGGTATTGTGAGAAAAATTCATTCCACAACACCCGTTTATAATACGAAAGAAATAATTTCTGTATTAGACGATGAGCAAATTATTAGCGATATTCAACTTAAATTTTGGGATTGGATTAAAGATTATTACATGTGTACCCTTGGCGATGTGTTTAAAGCAGCCTTGCCTGCTGGGCTAAAGCTTGAAAGCGAAACAAATATTTCTTTAAAAGACGATTTTGATTTTGCCGATTTAACAAAGAATGAACTATCATTAGCACAGGCTCTTAAAATAGGGAAAACAACTAGAATAAAAGATATTCAAACTGATTTTGACTTCAATTTAATACCTTATGTTAAAAAACTTGTTGACAAAGGTGTTATTACTGCTCAAGAAAAAGTAAATCAAAAATATAAACCTAAAATTGATACATTTTTAAGTTTATCAACCGATTTGCTTAACGAAACTAATCTTGTAAAAGCATTGGCAAGCCTAAAAAAAGCTAAAAAGCAAAGCGAGTTGCTAATGAATTTTATTTATATATCAAAATATGGTAGCGAGCTTTTCGACGGACTTAAACCTTCGTCGGAAATTAAAAAAAGTGATTTTATAAAGCATTCAAATGGTTCATCTGCAATGGTTAAAGAGCTAGTTACTAAAGGTTTTATTCTTCAAGAAAAAAAAGAAGTGGATAGAATTATTATCGAAAAAAAAGAAATAATAAAATCACGCGAGCTTAACAAATATCAAGTTAAGGCGATAAATGAAATAAACGAATTTTTTCAACAGAAAGACGTTGTACTTCTGCATGGAATTACGTCTAGCGGAAAAACCGAAATTTATATTAAACTAATTGAAGAACAACTTAAAAGAAACAAACAAGTTTTATATCTTCTTCCAGAAATTGCACTTACAGCCCAAATAATAAACAGGTTAAGAAATGTTTTTGGGGATAAAGTAGGAATCTATCATTCTAAATTTAACGATAGCGAAAGGGTTGAAATATGGAAAAAATTAAATGAAAACTCTGAAAATTCATATCAAATAATTTTAGGTGTAAGATCGTCGGTTTTTCTTCCTTTTAAAAACTTAGGATTAGTAATTATTGACGAAGAACACGAAAATACCTATAAACAATACGACCCAGCACCACGATATAATGCACGAGACGCATCGGTAGTTTTAGCAAAATTTAGCGGAGCAAAAGTTCTTATGGGAACAGCAACTCCTGCTATGGAAACATTTTTTAATGCCAAAAGCGAAAAATATGCATTTGTTGAATTAAACAAACGATATGCCGATATTGAATTGCCCGAAATTCTTATTGCCGATACTAGGGAGGCAAGGCGGAAAAAGCAAATGAAATCGATGTTTGCACCTTTGTTAGTTAAAAGTATAGAAAATGCTCTTCAGAATAAAGAACAAGTAATTTTATTTCAGAATAGACGAGGCTTTTCGCCTTTTTTAGAGTGCGATACCTGCGGATGGATTCCAAAATGCGAATATTGTGATGTAAGTTTAACCTACCATAAACACAATGGAAACCTTGTCTGCCATTACTGTGGCTATACCGACTCGGCAACCCGAAAATGTAAAGCTTGCGGCGATATGGCAATGCGGTCGAAAGGTTTTGGTACAGAAAAAATTGAAGATGAAATTTTAGAACTATTTCCGCAAGCCGTGGTAGCTCGTATGGATTTAGACACAACTGGAAGTAAAAATGCGTATAGCAGAATAATTTCCGACTTCGAAAATCATAATATTGATATTCTTATAGGAACACAAATGGTGTCTAAAGGTCTTGATTTTGATAATGTTAGCGTTGTTGGTATAATGAATGCCGATAATTTATTGAATTTTCCAAATTTTAGAGCTTTTGAAAGAAGTTTCCAGTTAATGGCACAAGTTAGTGGGCGTGCAGGTCGAAAAAACAAACGAGGAAAAGTAATTATTCAAACTTCAGACAAAAAACATCCAGTAATAAAAAATGTAATTGAAAATGATTATTCATCCCTGTTTTTCTCTCAGTTAGAGGAACGTAGGCTTTTTAAATACCCGCCTTTTTATAAAATTATTGTAATTAGTTTACGCCATAAAGATAAATTTATAACCGATTCTGCATCGGATGCATTGGCTGTAATTCTAAAACATATATTTAAAGAAAATGTTTTAGGACCCGAATATCCAGTAATTTCGAGAATAAAAAATATGTATTTTAAAAATATCATTATAAAAATTGATAAAGCAAAATCGGCAGTAAAAGCAAAACTTTTAATACATAAATCGGTTGAAAGTGTTAAAGAGAATGAAAAGTTCAAATATGTAAACTTTGTATTTGACGTTGATCCAATGTAAAAAAAAGATAATGGCAGATAAAATAATTAGCAAAATAGAACAATTTAAAAATAAATCCGTACTAATCATTGGCGACATAATGATTGACTCGTATTTGTGGGGTAATGTTGAGCGAATTTCGCCCGAAGCACCAGTACCAATAGTTTCGTGTGTTGAGAGGGAGGAACGGCTTGGTGGTGCAGCAAATGTAGCATTAAATATTCAAGCATTAGGAGCAACCCCTTATTTATGCTCGGTTGTGGGTAACGATGAAAAAGCTGAGGCTGTTTTTAACTTACTCAAAAACGCCAAAATGTCGCCTAGTGGAATTGTTATTGATAAAAATAGGCGAACAACCGTAAAGTTTAGAGTTATAAGTCAAGGTCAGCATTTATTAAGGGTTGATGAAGAAAGTACCGACAATTTAGGCTCAACAGTTGAAAAACTTTTTATTAAAAATATAAAAACTAATATTGAAGAAAATAAAATTGATATAATAATTTTTGAAGATTACGATAAAGGTGTAATAACCGAACAAGTTATAAAAGAAGTTGTTAGTTTTGCAAAAAATAAAAATATTTCGACTTTAGTTGACCCTAAAAAACGGAATTTTGATTTGTATAGAGGAATTACTCTGTTTAAACCAAATTTTAAGGAATTTACCGAAGGTCTTAACCTTAATATTGAAAAAAGAGATTTAGGAGGATTGCTAAAAGCAGGCAAAAAACATTTAGAGAAAACAGGAAATAGTAATTTAATGATTACTTTATCCGAAGTAGGAATTTGTATTTTGAGTAAAGAAATGTGCTATCATGTTGATGCAGAAAGGCGCGATATTGTTGATGTTTCGGGAGCAGGCGATACAGTTATTTCGGTAGCAGCTTTAGCAATGTCAACAAATATGGACTTTGCCGATGTTGCAGTTATTTCAAATTTGGCAGGAGGCTTAGTTTGCGAAAAAACAGGAGTTGTACCAGTTAATATCGAAAAATTTAAAGAAGAAGTTATAAGGTTTTATAAAAAACCAAATATTAAGATTATTAATTATTAAAGAGAAAAAGAATGGATTTTAACAAAGTAGATGAAAAATCATTATCATATTCTATATTATTTCGATATGCAAAATTTATACACGATAAAATTTTCTATAAAAAAGTAGTATATGTAGGACAAGAAAATATACCTAAAGATAAGCCAGTTTTAATTGCACCAAATCATCAAAATGCTTTAATGGATGCTTTGGCAATAATATTTTCATCCAAGCGAATAACTGTATTTTTGGCTCGTTCCGATATTTTTCAAAGTCCAATGGTTGCCAAGATATTACTTTTCCTTAGGATTTTACCTGTATATAGAATTAGAGATGGTAAAGAAAAACTGAAATTAAACGATGTTATATATAACAAGACAATTGATATTCTTGAGAAAAACAAAACGTTATCTATTTTTCCTGAAGCTACACACAACGAAATAATGCATCTTCGAGCTTTTAAAAAAGGAGTGCAACGTGTAACCTTAATGACACAAGATAAACACGATAATAAAATTGATGTAAAAATTATACCAACAGGTATTTTCTATTCTAACTATTTTAATTTCAGGTCGGTTTTACATGTTTATTACGGAAAACCTATTTCGGTTTCTGAATATTATGATAGATACAAAGAACATGAAGCAAAGGCTATGGTAGCTCTTGGTAACGAAATGTTTAGTAGGATTTTAGATTTGGCGATAGACGTAAGGGATGATAAGAATTTTGATGTTTATAAGGCTCTTATGTATGTTGGTTTACCAGATAGAAATGAAAAAATATCAGAAGAAGAAAAATTCATTTCATACAAAAAAACAATTAAAACTGTAGAAAATATTTCGACAGAAAAACCTGAAATGTTTGAAGTTTTAGCTGAAAAAACAAGAAAATACACTAAAATATTATCATCTTTTAATCTTCGTGATTGGGTATTACGAAAGAAAATAGGATTGCCTCAAAAGTTAGCAAAAATGTTATTACTTATTGTCGCTTCCCCAGTTTTTGTCTTTGGTTTTATCAGTAATATTCTACCTTATATTGTACCATCTTTTATTACAAAAGGCATTAAGGATAAGCAATTTTATTCCTCTGTAAGATACGGAATTGGCATAATGCTTTTTCCAATATATTACATATTGTTTTTTGTAATAGCAGGAGCAATTTCTGGTTTTTGGCTTTATTCTTTGTTATACGTCATTTCGTTACCCATTTTTGGAATGTTAGCATTTGCCTATCATCGTTTTTTTGTGAAATTTATGGCACAAATACGCTTTTGCTTAAACTATAATAAACCTAAAATAAAAGAGCTATTAACTTTAAGGCAAGAAATAGTAGAAATGTTGAAGTAAAAAAAAAGAATAATAAAGTAGTAATATTTACTACTTTATTATTCTCTATTAAAAATTATGCTATCCTTTAATATATTTTTTTTCGCCCATTCCAAAAAACTCTAAAATTTCAAAAGTTTTATCTTTTGTTTTTATAGTTCCAGTTATTATTCCCAAAGGTCCTTCGTATTTTGCCTTTAAAAATAGGAGGTTCAAATAAAATGGATTATGGTCAATAGGAGTGAAGCATAAATCTATATTTCCGTCTTTATCTTTTATATACCATTTTTCATTTATATCTTTTGGGATACTAAATTTTACAGCAGGCAAAAAGTGAGTCTTCCCATTTTCCCATAAGCAGTTTTCATTATATTTATCAGGGTTTACCGATTGATTTTCGGTTAAATTAAGACCTAAAGTTTTTCCGTCAATAGTTTTTGCCGCTGTTACCCAATTGTAAACCATTGGGTTTGGGTAAAAACCTTTATGGTCGTCAAAAATTAAGAACGAATTAGTATTGTCAAAAGCATATTCTTCTTCTTCAATGTTTAATAATCCTGTAGCACTACAAAGTCCTTTGTGCGAGTACATTGCCGTGGTTTTACTAAAAGGAATACAGGCGGAAATAGACTGGTCTGTATCTGGATTATAGTTTGCCGAAATATTAAACTTAATATTAGGTAACTCTTTAAAATCGGTGATACTTATTTTAATATCAATCTTTTTCTTCAAAACATCATATTTTGTATGGAGTTTAAAATCTGCGGAACTGTACTCTGCCTCACCTTCTAATATTGAATGTGGAATTTTAAGACTTTTAGGAAAAACCTTTTTCTCGTAAAATAATTTTTCTCCAGTTTCTTTGTCAAACAGAATAAACCTAACAATCCCCATTGTTTTTGCATTATAAATAGCAATTAATATGAAAAACTTTTCATTCCCAACCTGAAAAGCCTGCCATTCTTTCAATTTAAAGTTTTTTATTGCTTTAGAAGAAAAAATACCAAATGGTTTGTATGATTTCATAAAATCGATGTCAACAAGAGGAAAAGTGTATTTTCCAGTGTTAAATTCCCCGTTTAGAATTAATAAATTCTTCTGTATTTGTTTATTCTCGCTCATAACAATTAATAAAAAAAAGGTCATAGAAAATAATATTCTATGACCTTAATAACAAAAATTAATTAAATTAACCAGTTCATAATCTTGAATTGTGGCTAAATTAAATAACTAATACTAAATTGCTGTTATTACAGCATTTTAGTATATATATAAAAGTTTTTTGAACAATTATTTTTTCAAGTACATTGTAATAATATCCTCATCGGTTTTGCTACTTAAAACAAGTTTCTCTTCGGATATTTCAATAATTTCTAACTTTGTTTCCTCTTCATTGGTCAAAACATAATTCCCGTCATCCGAAACAGCCCAAGTACCTTCAATTATTTCACCCATAAGCGAAATTTCATAAGTCTTGTCAGCACTAAAAGTAAAAAACGAACCTTTAAGTAACTCTTGCATTAAACTTTCGTATTCAGCAGTTACTTCGCCTGCCGATGCTGACTTTACAAAGGTGAAATCCCATTTCCCGATTAATGTTTTTTCAACTTTTTTTTGTGCATTTTGAAATAATCCGCAAGAGCTAAAAGCAAAAACGAGTAAAGTTAACGATAGTATTTTAAAATTCTTCATAAATGAATATTTGTTTAGATTAATAATAACATTTCAAAATTAATGTTTATTTGGTCAAAATCCAAATAATAAAATGGGCTATTTTCTAATAAAGTCATGTTTTTTTTATATATTTGAACAAACTAATATTAAAAATAATAGAAATGGCTTGGAATATTTTTAAAAAAGATGAAGACGAAAATCCATTAGAGGATAATAGCTTAGAAATGAAAATTGATGCAGCACTTAAAGAAGCAACAAAGGATAGGCGAGAGGCTGAAAATGATATTAAAAAAATAAAATCGTGGATAGCAGAAATTATTGTTGAAACTTATGCTGATGCCTTCCCAAATGGGCATTTAACCTATTATAGAGAGAAATATAAAGATGAGGCAATAGAGAATTACGATAAAATAAAAGAAGAAAATTCAGCAAAAATTCCTGTTGAAAAAGCAGAAAAATGCGATAAGATAGTTAAAGGATACTTTAATCAAATTGCTTTACGTGAAACTAAACTTAAATTATACGATAAATTAGTTTCGGAATATACTGCTACAAAGCAAAAGCTTAAACAAGTTGGTCAGAAAAAAGTAGCAGATAAAAAAGTTAATACTCACGAAGATAGGTTACGACAACTTGATAATGATACAGATTCTTATGTTGATGCAATAACAGATACAACTGAATTAGATGAGTTGAAAAAAGAATTTGAGCTAAAATCAGAATATATTAATCAGTTAAGTTTATTAACCGATAAGTACGATACTCAAGGAGGGGATGATGACGATGCTTCTTATGATAATTCTCTTGCATTCAAATCAGAAATTGATAAAATAATTGAGGAAATGGATTAATTTTTTTTAAAATTAAGGAATGAATATTAAATTAGTTATTATGGTTTGCTAAGTTAGTTTACTTTTATTCAAGGCAAAAAAACAGCTAATAGTTTGCTGTTTATGTTTTTTTTAATGTAGAAGAATATTAAAGTTACGACATTGATTGCGACAGTAATTACCTATAAATTATTAAATTTTTGTTCCCAAAAACTTACTAAGATATGAAATTACAGAAAATTAAAATTACGGGTTTATTAATAATTTTTCTTTTAGCAGGAGTAGGCGTTGTGCAAGCTCAAAAAACACGAGATGAGGGCTCTAACCCTAAAAAAGATGCAGCATTGTTTATTAACAGAACAAATAAAATGATGATTGTTACTGCCAGTACAGTTAAAGAAAAACAAGTATATACTGGCTATTTGGTGAAAGCAAAAAAGAAACAACAAATGGCTGTAAAGGCATACAAAGAAGGAAACTTTGCTGTAGCTGTTAAGAAATCTTATATTGCACGTAGATATTCTTTTTTAGCTTATAAAGCAAATGGGCAAGCTGTACCAGAAAAATGGAGAATAAACCAAAAAGAAAAAAGAATTTATAAAACAATGATTAAAGTAGAAATATCTGACGAAGAATTGCAAAAGAAAGTTACAGATGATGAACTTTCAAAAGAAAATAAAGTTATTATTAACCAGGAGGAATTGCCTAGTGTAGGTAGTGTGGACGGTAATGGCAAAAGTAATGGATGATAAAATTAATATATATATATATAATTTAATTGGGAGGACAGCTTTATTGTCCTTCTTTTTTGTTTGCATAATAACTTCAAACCTTTATTCTCAAAAAATAACATTACAAATAAAAACTTCATCAAACTCTATTAAATATAAAAAATATCATAAGGATTCGCTCAGCATAATTAATGAACTTAATGATATTCAAATTCAATATAAGAAAAAAGGTTTTGCAGAAATTTCACTAGATTCATTAAGCTTTATAGATGATATATGTATTGCAAATATTCATGTTGGTAGTAAATATAGCTTTGGGTATTTTAATATTAAAAATATAGATAACGTTTTTCTGAAAAAGAATGGACTAAAACTAAATTCTTTGTATAAAAAAAAATATAGCTTTACTAAACATAAGGAGTTTTTAGATAAAATAATAAGTATTTACGAAAATGAGGGGCAGCCGTTCGCCATTTTAAAAACAGACTCAATAATATTTGACAGTTTAAATTATGTACATTCGTATTTATCATTCAATGCAAATAAATCGATAAAAATTAATGAAATTTTCTTCAAAGGAAAATATAAAATATCTTATAAATATTTATCACAATTAACAGGTCTTAAAAAGGGCGGATTATATGATAATAGTAAAATTTTAAAAATATCACAAAATCTTATAAATACAAATTTTATTTCTGAAATAAAGCCCCCCGCAATAGATTTTTATGAAAATAAAGCTGATGTTTATGTATATTTAAACTCTAAAAAAGCAAACAATTTTAGTGGTGTTTTAGGCTTTGCACCCGATAAAGATAATGATGACAAACTTGTTTTTACTGGCGATATAAATATTAAGTTATTAAATGCTTTTGGTACTGGCGAAGTTGTTGATTTTAAATGGAAAAGCTTAGGGGAAGGTTCGCAGGAATTAAACATGAAATTTTCATACCCTTATCTTTTTAGTTCTAATTTTGGAATAAAAACTAATGCCTTTATTGAGAAAATTGACTCAACACTTCTTAATGTGAATTTTTCTGGTGGAATAAACTATTTTTTTTCTTCTTATGATTATATTAGTTTTGGATATTCTCAAAAAAAATCCTTAATTATTAAGCCAGAATTAATTGATACAACATTGTTTGTAAATTCAACAATATCATTATTTGGCTTAGAATATAATCTTATAAAATTTGATAACATTTTAAATCCCTACAAAGGTTTTTCTTTTTTAGGAGCAGTAAATAATGGAAAAAGGTTGATAAATGATAAAACAAGTAACTTTTTCAACACTAAATTTGAATTTTCTGTATTTATTCCACTTTTTAGACAGCTAACATATAAGTTTTCTTCAATAAATAATTATAACTTTAATAGTGAAGTTTTGTTTGAAAATGAATTATATAGAATTGGAGGCTTTAGATTATTAAGAGGCTTTGATGAACAAGAAATTCAAGCATCGTCGTATAGTGTTTTCTCAAATGAGTTAAGATTTTTATTTGATAAAAACTCAAATTTATTTATTTTTATGGATATGGCTTACGTCCAACAAAAATCCGTATCCTCTAATGTTGTCGATATTCCAATGGGTGTGGGGGCAGGAATTAATTTAGAAACAAAAGCAGGAATATTTTCGTTAGCTTATGCTTTAGGAAAATCTTCAGGAAGAAATTTTAATATTAATTCGTCAAAAATTCATATTGGATATTATAGCATTTTTTAATCAATATCTAGTTGTTTGAATTTTTAATGTTTTTTCAACCTAAACCCTAAAGATGTAAAATAATGATTTTATCCATTGATATTCATGAGGTTGTGAAAGTCCCCTTTAGGATGCAAACCGATAGGTTTGGCAGGGGTGAAATGACTTTTATGAGATGAATTATTCATTAAATAATTGAAGAAAATGTTCGTCTTTGAACTCACCTTTTACATTAGTCCAGTTTTTTTTTGTTCCATTAATATTAAAACCAAATTTATTAAAAAGCCTTAAACTTGCTGTATTATCAGCAGTAATATTACAGAATAATTGATTTATAAGAAGAGTGTTAAAAGAATATTCTATTAATGTTTCCAAGGCTTCCGACGCATAATTGTTTTTTCTATCCTTAGGATTGTGTATTAAAATTCCTACACCAGCACGCGAGTTAAAAAAATCAAAATCAAATAAATCAATGCAACCAATAGCACGCTTATTACTTTTAAGTTCAATAACAAGTCTTATTTGGTGATCGGCAAAAACATCATTATTGGAGGTTTCTATATGTTTTTTTAGTAAATATTTAGAAAAAGGAGCAACAGTGTTACTTAAATGCCATATTTCGGGATTATTTTCCCATTCATAAATATTTTCAATATCGCTTAGCTCTACAGCTCTGAGGATTATATTTTTATTTTCAAGCATTTTGCATGTTTTTTGTATTAAAATATGAAACTAAAGTATAAAAAAAATAGTTCAGAGTAAATTTTTTTTTACTTTTGTTAAGATGCAACCTTTTTTTTAACATTAAAGTCTTTTTTTCGTATATATTATATAAAAAAGATATTTATCATTTAATACTTGAATTACCATGAAAATACTGAAACTCACATTGTTTGTATTATTTAGTTTTCCTATTTTTTTATTTGCACAGGTTTATGTGAAAGTTGGGGGTGTTGGCGATGGAAGTTCTTGGGCAAATGCAAAAGGAGATATTAAAGATGCTATAGATAATCATGGGGCAGAAACCGAAATCTGGGTTGCAGGAGGAACTTACAATTTATCAGCAACAATAAGTTTAAAAAACAACTTAACTGTTTATGGTGGTTTTCACGATGGTGATGTTGTAATTGGAGCAAGGGACTGGGCAGGTAACCCAACAATTATTAGTGGGCAAAATGCTCGAAGAGTTATTTATCAAAATGGAGGAGGCATAAATTCGTCAAGTGTTTTGGATGGGTTGGTAATTCAAGATGGTAGCTCAACCACTGGAGGTGGTATGTATATTAGAAATTGTTCACCAACATTCATAAACTGTTTAATAAGAAATAATACAGGAACTTCCGACGGAGGCGGTATGTATTTGAGAGCTCCAACAACTTCTCAATTTACAAATTGCACATTTGAATCAAACACGTCAGGGCGAGATGGTGGTGCTGCTTATATATATAATTCAGGATGTAACCCAACTTTTACAAATTGTAAATTTAATGCAAATGCTTCTGTCGATGATGGAGGTGGACTTTACATTACAAACTCAGGATGTAATCCAACTTTTTCTTCTTGTACAATTGATGTAAATCATTCAGGAGATCATGGGGGAGGTGTATATGTAAATGCGTGTAATCCTGTTTTTAATAATTCTAATATTACAAACAATGTGCTTGATAACGCAGGTAATAATGGAGGGGGTATTTATATAATTGGAGCTGCAAATCCCAATGTTAGTAACTGTAATATAATAGGAAATACTGCAACTAATAATGGTGGAGGCATTTATTCACAAAGTACAGCATGGACAAATGTAATTAATGGAAATACAATTTCAAATAATACTGTTTTAGAAGGAAATGCTTTTGGAGGAGGAATTTATCTTGATAATAGTGCACCAAATATAACGAGTAATACAATATCAAATAACACTGTAACTACAACAGCAAATAATAGTAAAGGATATGGTGCAGGAATTTATCTATATGGAAATGATATTGCACCAATAATAAGTGGTAATATAATTAACGGAAATACAGCAACAACTTCTGGTGTTGGAACCAGTTGCGGGCGTGGTGGTGGAGTATATTGTAATCAATCACCAGCAACAATTTTATTAAATACAATAACAAACAATACTGCTAGCACAACCGGAGGGGGAGCAAGTTGCGGATATGGTGGAGGTATTTATTTATACCGAACACTTTCCAACTCAATAACAAGTAATACAATTAAAAATAATAATGCAGGTCAATATGCAGGAGGGGTGTATATGTATCAATCATCACCAACATTAACTTCAAATACAATTGATGGCAATGTTGTAACAGGTTATCTTGTAAATACTGGTTACGGAGGAGGTGTTGTGGTTTATGATGATGCTGCTAGTGGAGATGATCCAATATTTAATTCAAATTCAATAGTTAATAATCAAGCAAATGACGGAGGTAATGCAACAAGTGGCTATGGAGGCGGTGTTTTCTTACGCTCAGGTGTTGATGCTGTTTTTATAGGAAATACAATTGAAAATAATTCATCTTCGCAAAGAGGTGGAGGTATTTATTATAGAGACGGGGGAACAAATACTGTTTTCAATAGAAATATGATAAAAGGAAATAACTCAATGAGTGGAGGTGCTGTTTATATAGACGGAGATATAGCTGCTGAATTTACTAATAATATTTTTCATCATAATACAGCAACAAACGGAGCAGGCTTTTTTTTCAGAGCAACAGATTCTGGAACATATTTGAATAATACGCTTTCGGATAATACAGCGACAAACGGAGGTGCTATTTATTTTAATAATGATGCCGATTTATATTTAAAAAATACAATATTGTGGGGTAATACTGCAACAGGAAATGGGAATCAAATGTATATAAACGACGGTGGTTCAGATCCTTATTTTCAATATTGTGATGTTGAAGGTGGGCGAGCCGCTTTTGCAGGTGCTGGTTCTGGAGGTTCTTATAATGCTGGACATTACTCAAATAATATAGAAATTGACCCCATTTTTTTAGACGGAGTATATCACATAACAAAAGGAACTTCGCCATGTATTGGTGCAGGTGATCCTAGTGTAGGTGTAGGTAATTTTCTTTCTGATGAAGATTATGATGCTGAAAAACGCGTAAGAGGAATTGTTGATATTGGAGCTTATGAAACTAATAATGCTCCTCAATTTGTTATTTTACCT
>JAOZLS010000170.1 GCA_029934705.1 Bacteroidales bacterium
GCACAAAGGTAATCTTTTTTTTAGATTTAAGACATTTATATATATTGTAATATTATTATTTTACGCTAATGCTTAAAATAAATTTGAACTATTTTTCTTTTACAGGAATCACTATCTTTTTTATATCTTTTATTAGCAACCAGTTGTACATTGCTACTAATATTAAAATTAATAAAACACCAAATAATAATATGTTGCTATTTCCAACTTTAAAATCGAATAAATTTGTAAACTTTTCCAAATAAAAGTTACGTATAAAATAGCTAATTACAATTGCTGATATTATAGATATTAAAGATACAGCACTAATTACAATTTGATAAAACGCTGCAATTTTTTTATGGTTATAACCTATATTATAAAGGTTTAATATCAATTCTTTATTTTTTTGAATTATTAAATTTATACTTAGCAAAATAAACGATACAGAAAGTACAATAATAATAATAGCAATAATGAAAACGAATATAAGTGCCGATTTAAAGAAAAAAACGAGTTTACTAAATTCTAATTTATCTTTATTTATTGAATAATTATTTTCGTTAAAGTATTCTAATATTTTCTCATCAGCAGGGTTATGTAATTCAATTAAAATACGGTTTGTTTTAGTTGTCTGAACTCTACCAAACTTTTTATTTGCCCATAGTAAAAAGCTTTCAGGTACTAAAATTGAATTAATTTTATTTGAAAAACCAACTATCTTACTCTTAAACCTTTCGGTTTTATGATTTCCAGAAATTTTTAGGCTAAATTCTACTTGAGATATTGTGTTTTTAGAGAGTACTGGCAATCCTTGGCTCTCGGCAAAACCAAAATTATATAAATTCAAATAATTTTCGGGTACTATTATTGGTATAAAATCTTGGGAAGAACTCCACGTCCACTCTTCGGTTTCTACATCTATATATTTATCGGGAATACTTTCAAAAAATAAATCGGTGTAAAATACAGGAACATTTTCGCTTTTTTCAGAATAAGCAACTATTTTAAATGTTGCTGTATTAAATTTTGATATATTTTTAATAAACACCTGTTCTTCTAATTCTTCTAATTCGTCGGATGTAAAATATATTTTTTCTTTATTTATTGTTTTAAATACCGATATATTCTTACTTATAACAGCCGAATTACCTTTAAAAACATTGGATTGCTGATATAAGAGAGGTTTTACATCTAAAAAAAGTTGAGTAATGGTTAAAATAATAAATGTACCTATAAATAATGTTAGTGAATAACCTATTATTTGAATTGGCACAAGTGTTATTCGTTGTAGTTTCCAAAGCATAATTATAGGTTTAAAACTTTATCGTAGTCAAAAAAATATTCAGCATCCAGGGAGGTTAAAATAAGACCTGCATCCTGTTTCTCAATTTCTTTATTTAGAATTTCTGATAGTATTTTAATATTTTCTTTATCTAAATGGCTAAAAGGTTCGTCTAATAAAATAAAACTGAAAGGTTGACATATTGCTCTAATAATTGCGACTCTTTGCCTTTGCCCTAACGATAAGTTCTTGACTAAGCTGTCCCGTTTATGGCTTAATTTCACTTTATCTATTAAATCTTCAATTTCGGTTATTGTTTTACTATTTGTTAGCACATTTTTAAGCTGAATGTTTTCAAAAACTGTTAAATTTGAAAATAATTTAAAATCTTGAAATACATAGCTGATTTTTGTTTTCCGTAGGTTAAATACATCATTTTTATCAAAAGATGTATTGTAGTTAATTTTTCCGTCAAAGTTAGTGTTACTTCCGTATATAAAATTCAGTATTGACGTTTTTCCATGCCCTGAGTTTGCTTTTACAAGGTATTTTTTTCCTTTTTCAAATACTACTTTATTTTGTAAATATATATCAGAAGCTGAAATTTCAGCCTCTGACATGTATCTAGGTTTTATATTATTTAATTCAATTTTCATAAATTTTACTATTAAGTCGTCTTACAAGCCTTTACCGTATTTACTTGTTTGTAAATACTGACTGAACAAACGTTGTACAAGTGCGTAAGCAACACTTCGACAACGCTCAGTGCAGGTAAATAGGTCTTAGACCTTACATAAAATCTTTGTAATTATCGTCAACTGTAGAAATAATATAATTTAAGCTATTGTTATCTATATCTTTTAAATTAAAAACTATTTCAAAAGAAGTTTTATCAATTTGTTTAAGTTCAATGCTTTTTGCAAAGCCATCCCAAATTTTAAACATTTTAGCTTCTTTTTCGTTTTGGTTGTCTTCTATCTCTTTTTTCAATGTTTTAGGATAACTACCATAATCTAAATTTAGGTATGTAAAGAACGAACTACTTGTTATGTTAGATTTAACGTCTGAGTCGCCTAAATTGTCGCTACTAAAACCACCATTTTTGAATTCTTTTATGCTTTTTAAGTCATTTGTAACAAAGCACATTTTCTCATTAAAGGCAAAGTATGTAGGATATTTATTATCAAACTTAAATTCATAATAATTGCTTCTTTTTTGAATTTCGTCTTCAGGAATTTTTTTCATTAACTTATCAATAATTTTCTTATTATTAAGGTCAAATGCAAAACCCATTAGAGGTAAATATTCTTTTACAGTGGTTTCAATATTTTGTCCAAATTCCCAACCGCCTTCATACCAAACAATTTCACTATCATTCTTAATTGCAGTTTCAAGAGTTCCTCCATTATCTAATATGTTTTTTATACTTATGCAGTATTTTCTAGAAAACTTCTGGCATACAATAGTTTCTCCGTTACTTAATGATGTTTTTTCGTCTTGTGATAAATAGCCTGCTTCGCTTATTTTGTATTTTTTCTCTAACAAGGTTGCAGCATCTGGATTAAATCCATATCCCCAAGCTTTATAAGTATATTCCATATTTTCGAAACCAAATAGGCTATACACCATATTTCCATTTAAACTTTCAAATACTTTTTTAAGGTCTAATTCTGTTTCTTTCTTAAATTCTTTTTCAACTTTATCAAAACTGTCTTCATTTTCTAAAATAGAATAATATGCCATTGGGCTAAGCGATAAACTAGCAACTGCATAGCTTTTTTCTGGGAATAAGTCTAATAAGTCAGCATTAAAATCATTATCCCAAATATTATTCTCATCTATTATTTTTTGAATTTCTTCGTTAGCGGAAAATTTTGTTAATAAAGAAATTTTATCATCTTCAAAACTTAAATAAGTTGAAATATAATTATCAGCTAAATCAAAATCAGTTTCTTTTTCTAATTGAGTAAACTCTCTAAAATCTTCAAATAAATTTGTTGAAAACCAAACACTGATATCTTTCTTTTCTTTATAAAAGTCATTAAACTCATCATTTTCAGTAATTAAGTCTTTATCTTTTAAAGTCATTAAAGTTTCAATTTCTACATCTAAATTCTCTCTACTTGCATAAGTTGAAGCAATTATCAACACCATTTTATCGTCATCCCAAGCAATTGCCGATTCATTTCCAATAAGTGTATATTTATAATCCTTTTCATCTTCTATATCAAATTCTACATCGGATTTATCTAAAACATCTTCTACAAATTCAGCAAATTTTTCTTCGCTATCTATTTCAGCAGATAGGCACATAAACTGCTCATCATCTGAATCATTAACATAGTAAAAGAATAAATCTGATGTAAATTTTATTCCAGAAATAGCTGGATCTTCAATTACATTATCAAGAATTTTAGCAATTTTTTTATTTTCGTTCCTTATTTCTTTCTTAAAAGTTTTAAAAAACTTAAAATCTGATATTTCATCCAGCTTTCCCTTTTGTATAATTGAATAAATATCAATTACAGAAATAACATCTGTTTCATTTGGAATTGTTTTAACACTCTCGGGTGTACTTGAACACGAGGACATAAACAAAAAGCCAAATCCTAAAAGGATAAGTCCAATTGACTTAAATTTCATTAAATTTTTCATAATTTATTTATTTAATAGTTAGTATGTAATACTTTTATTACACCACTAAGATATGATAAATATTTTTAAACTTATTAAAAAATAGAATTAGATTGACCAATGTTTTTATTTTGAAATTTAATAAGTTGTTTAAACCTAAATGCAAATATATGTTTGCTATAAGGAACAAAATATGTATATTTATACTAAATGTTTTTTTTAGTGAAGATAAAAAAAAACTTTATTCAAATTAGTATCAAATACATAACGTATTTAATAAATAATTATGAAAGAAAAGCTTCTTAAAATTATAAATATTATATTTGACTTTTTATATAATAAAATAGAAAGTGTCAAAGGATTTAAGTTTATAAGTACAATTTTAGTTATTGTTTTTGTTTCATCATTGATACTTATTCTTATAAATAACACTATTGAACTTCCTGTGTATATTTCAAAACATATTTCTTACAATTATTTTTTTGCTGTTGAAACTGTTTTTATGCTTTTGCTTACTGTCGAAATTATTGAAATGGTATTTGTTTTAGCACATTCCATTACAGATTCAATAGCCAAACAATTTGAAATTTTCTCTCTTATATTATTACGACAAGGATTCAAAGAATTCTCTTACATAGAGCTTCCAATAGAATTAGAATCTGCAATTGTGCCAGCAGGACATTTATTGTCGGATATTTTTGGTGCTTTAATAATTTTTGCAGGAATTTTAATTTTTACAAGAATGCAAAAACACAAAAAAATAACAAGCACTACTAAAGACAATTACAGTTTTGTTTCTGCAAAAAAAGGACTTGCTTTAATTATGATTGCAGCTTTTATCGGTATTGGAATATACGATATTGTACTATATTTTTCTCACAATAAAACGTTCCAGTTTTTTGCAATGTTTTATAGTATCTTAATCTTTACAGACATCTTAATTGTGATTATCTCACTAAGATTTAGTCATTTATACTGTGTAGTTTTTCGAAACACAGGATTTGCTCTTGCAACAATATTAATTCGCTTTGCATTATCATTACCTCATTACTATGATGCAGCAATGGGGGTAATTGCAATGTTTTTTGTTATTTCAGTCAGCTTTATTTATAATAAATTTATGCTTAACAGAAAAATTGATACAGGCTCTATTAATGAAGACATTTCCTGTAAAAGTTAATTCATCTTTTCTATTAGACTATCAATATTAACCATTATATATTAAAAAAAAGGCTACCTTTAATTAGGTAGCCTTTTTTAAATATGGTGAAAAATATTAATTATTTAATAATTATTCTTGAATTATAAATATTACCATCTTTACTTATTTTAATAATATAAATACCTTTTGCATTTTCTGATACATCTATATTATTTATTTTTGCTGTAACCCTATTGTTATAAATTATTTTTCCTGTAATATCGGTAATAGCAATATTTGTTGATTTATCTACTTCATTAAATTTAACCGTAAACATTCCATTTGATGGGTTTGGGTAAATATTTATTCCTTGCTCGGCAAGTTCTGTTATTGAATTTGCAATTGAAAGGATAGCAACATCACTTAGGATTTCACAACAATCGCCTTATACAACTACAGTATAGTTACCAGTCTCTGAAGTTTGAGCATTTGTAATTGAATAAATATTACTTTCAGCTCCACTAATATCGAAATTCTTAAATTACCATTGATATAGCAAATTATCTCCAGTTGCTGTAACATTAAATTCTACATCATCCCCTTCATTTGCATTAACATCAGCAGGCTGTGCTGTTATATTTGTAGAATTACCAACTGTTACTGTAACATTTTCGCATGTAGTATTTCCACAATCATTTTCCCAGCGTCCATAATATGTAGTAGTAGATGTTGGCGAAACAGTAAGATCATTTCCTGTTCCAATAGGATGACCTCCACATGATGTTGAATACCATGTAAAAACAGAACCTGCTCCACCTGTATACTAATTTGCTTTAATAATTTGGAAATTCAGCGTTAATAAAGTCTTAAATTTATCTTCATACTTATCCAAATCTTTAAAGAAAGAGCATATAGATTCATAAAAATCCGTAAACTCTTGACGGTATTTGTTTTGCATTACTTCTTTCTTGAAAAATTTCCAGAGTCGTTCAATTATATTCAAATTTGGAGAATGTGCTGGTAAATATATTAACTCAATATTTAATTCTATAGCTAAATCTCTAACAGCATAAGCTCGATTATAAGCTGCATTATCCATTACTAAATATATTTTACTAGCATGTGTATTTGCATCCTTTAGCTCTCGTAAAAAACTGCAAACTAGTTCTTTGTTACAATTTTCTTCGGTAATAATTGATGTTACTTCTGGTTTAAGAGTATTTAATGCTCCAATTATATTTACCCTTCTCCTTCCTGTATTTGCTTTAACCTGAACTGTCCCTTTTTCTCCTTTTTCTTGCCAAGCTTTTCCATTTATATTATTATGTATTTGATGTGCTGGATCAAAAAAATAAAACTCATCATTTGATTCAATACATTCATAAATAATATCATTAATCTTCTCTATAAAAGCAATTTGTGTAGACTCATCTGGAATCTTACCTGGAATTAGTCTCGTCTTTTTATAAGAAAAATTGAGTTTTTTTTCATATACCTATAAAGCCAACTGTGTTCTGTTATAAACAAATGTTCTTCTTCTAACCAATTAAGAATCTGTGCAATAGTTGATGGGAGTTCTGTCTTAACATATTCTTTAATTGCATCTTTATAAATGTCTAATTGTATTTGCCTCCTATCATCATAATGGAGTTGAGTTAATAAATTAAGTCCACCTTGATTATATATTTTAATCCAAGTGGTTATTGTATTTGTTGTAACATCAAGGAAATCAGCTATGTTTTTCTTTTTTAATCCTTGATCTACCATCAAAATACATTGTAATCGTTGGAAAATTTTTACCGATTTCTCTGTTTGTTGTTTCGCTTTTAATTCCGATAATTCTACTGCTAATAATTTGATTTTGTAACTCATTCTGCAAATATACAAAATCCAAATTATATAAGCGAAGTAATTAAAAGCTCATATCTCTCACATAAAAATAATTAATGCCGTTAAAATATAGTTTGCTCTTTTTTTATAAATATGAGATTGTTATGAAATAATTTACCAATTTGTCGTCATTATTTCGTACTTCTTCCTGCTTTTTTAAATCTGAAATAGGCACAAACTAATTTAGTCAAACAGTCAACTTATTTCATAATAATTCTTAAGCTTTAGTAATTATATTTTTCGTGTTGAATAAAAACGCTTTTTTAAATATAGAGAAACGTGTACTAAACCTATAAGAACAGGAACTTCTACCAAAGGACCTATTACGCCAGTAAATGCTTGCTGAGAATTTAAACCAAAAATAGCAATAGCGACTGCGATAGCAAGCTCAAAATTATTTCCTGTTGCTGTAAATGCAATTGATGCATTTCGCTGGTAATCAATTTTCATTGCTTTACCAATAAAAAAGCTAATAAAAAACATAACTATAAAGTAAATTATTAGAGGTATGCCTATTTTTAAAACATCAAAAGGAATCTCTACAATTAAATCGCCTTTTAAGCTAAACATTAGAACTATAGTTGCTAAAAGAGCAATTAGTGTTATTGGTGAAATAAAAGGAATGAATTTTTGCTTATACCATTTTTCGCCTTTAAGTTTTACTAATATTAAGCGACTTAAAAAGCCCATAACAAAAGGTATTCCTAAATAAATAACAACTGATTTTGCAACTTCAATAACAGAAATGTCAATATCAAAACTCTTTACTCCAAAATATTTAGGTAAAACAGAAATAAAAAGCCAAGCATAAAAGCTATAGGTTAAAATTTGAAAAACACTATTTAGTGCTACTAAAGTTGCTCCATATTCTTTGCTACCTCCGCCTATATCGTTCCAAACTAAAACCATGGCTATACATCTAGCTAAACCAATTAATATTAAGCCCGACATGTATCCTGGTTCGTCTCCCAGAAAAATTATAGCTAAAGTAAACATCAATATTGGTCCAACGATCCAATTTAGTACAAGCGATAAACTCATAACTTTGGTGTCTTTAAAAATTGAAGGGATTAATTTATAATCTACTTTTGCTAAGGGTGGATACATCATTAATATTAATCCTATGGCGAGTAGTATATTAGTACTTCCTGTTGATGCTAAGTTTATTACTTCTGAAACTTGCGGGAAAAAATATCCAATTCCAACACCTATAAACATTGCAGTAAATATCCATAAAGTGAGGAATCTGTCTAGAAATTTTAATTTAGCTTTCATTATTAAAAAATATAATATTTATCTTAATTCAAAATTTTCACCTAAATATTTTGCTCTTACTTCTGGGTTTGAAGCTAAATCTTCGGCAGTTCCCGACTCTAATATTGAGCCTTCGTACAAAAGATAAGACCTATCAGTAATACGAAGTGTTTCGTGCACATTATGGTCTGTAATAAGTACACCAATATTCCTTTCTTTAAGTTTTTTTACAATTTGTTGGATATCCTCAACTGCAATAGGGTCAACACCTGCAAAAGGTTCGTCCAAAAGAATAAATGCAGGGTCGGTTGCCAATGCTCTTGCAATTTCGGTTCTACGTCTTTCTCCTCCCGAGAGCTGTACTCCTTTACTTTTTCGTATATGAGTTAAACTAAATTCTTTTAATGCAGGAAAT
>JAOZLS010000171.1 GCA_029934705.1 Bacteroidales bacterium
AATTTAAACCGTAGCTATGGCTATGCTTGAAATTTTAAGATTGTAAAACAAAAAATATTTTGAATTTATTTCGGCAACTTTGAAATTCATTTGGTATTATTCTTTGATGTGAGAATATGCAATTATTATTTTATTTTGAATAATTATTAACTCTATATATTTATTTAATATATAAATTTAATTAAGATTATTGCTCTTCAATTATACTTATGGCTTATTTTTTGCGAAACTAACTATTACTAACCTATATTAATAATTTAGTTATGAAAAATATAAAATATATTTTGGTGTTTGTGCTATTTAGTCTTCTTACATCAATAAGCAGTAATGCTCAGCGTAAATATCAAACAAAAGTATTTAGTACATTACAACCCGAAACTCAAGAATTATTAAAAGAGAGTAATGCTACTATTGGAGAGTATAAAAAACAATATGTAGAAGCTGAAACTCTATATGCTGCTAATAACTATAAGAATGCTGAGAAAAATTTTAGTAAAACAGCAGGGAAATTAGCATCGGAGTATAGAACGTTTTATGGTATATATCGCGATAATTTATTAGAAATATTTCAATTAGAAGCAGATTCTTCTAAAAAATATACAATAGAAAGACTTCAATATCAAGCAGCAAATTATTTTAGAAAGTCAATTTCATATAGGAAAAATGCAAATTTATCAAAAGAAGATTCGACAAAATGTAGGTTTTTTATACAGGCACATAAAAGTGAAGAAAGTGCTTTAAATATTCAAGAAAAAGCATACTCCGTTTATTATAATTGGATAGATTTTAGAATTGCACCAGAAGATAATTCACCTGAATATAAAGTTGTTGACGAAACAGAAGGTTTCGATGAAAGTTTTTATGCTGTTGATTCAGAGTCGGATAGATATAGCGATTTTGTTGAACAAAACCCAGATAACTCAGCAAATGTGTATTATGCAAATAGTGGAAAAACAAATGATAGAGGTAATAATAGTAATCAGAATAATTATATTGTAAATAAAACCGTTTTTTATAGAGTTCAAATAGCTTCTTCAAAAAAAATATTAGCTACATCGAGCATTAATAGAATTTGCCCACAGCAAAAAAATATTTTAAGCGAAATAGATAACGGACGATATAAATATGTTTTCGGAAAATTTAATAGCTACCCAGAAGCCCTAGCTGCACGGAATTCATGCGGAGTAAAAGGAGCTTTTATTGTTGTGTATAAAAATGGGAATAGAGTAAAATCAAAAGCTGAGCAAAAAAGAATTATTCCTCAAGAATATCAAAATTACGATGTAAATTATACCGCAAATAATCAAACGGGTAGTGCTGGTGTTGAGTTTAGAGTTCAAATAGGAGTTTCAAGAATTCCTGCATCCGACAGTCAGGTTAAAAGAATGAATACTACAAAAGAAGCTGTGAAAGTTTATAAAAGTCCTAATTATTATAAATATACTGTGGGGAGCTTTACTAGTTATACCGAGGCTATGTATTTTAGAAATGCTAACGGATTGCAAAAATCATTTATAGTAAAATATAAAAGTGGCAAAGAAGTTTCGCTCTAAATTTAGTGTTTTGCTATAAGTTGGTGAAAAGACAAAAGCCGCATGAAAATATTTTCAGCGGCTTTTTTATCTATCAGGTAATATATTTTTATTTAGAACATGTCTTTTACACGGTCAAAAAAAGTTTTTTCACCATTATCGGGTGTTGGTATAAAATTTTCAGATACTTGGAGTTTCTCTAGAATTTTTTTCTCATCTTTTGATAAGTTTTGAGGAATCCAAACATTTAGTGTTACTAAAATATCGCCTTTACCATATCGTCCATAGGAAGGAAGTCCTTTGCCTTTAAGTCTTAAAACTTTACCTGGTTGCGAGCCTGGAGTTATTTTAATTTTTACTTTTCCTTCAATTGTAGGGATTTCAACCGATGTACCAAGTGTAGCATCGGGAATACTTACAAATAAATTATATAATAAATCGTCTTCGTCTCTAATTAATTCTGGGTGTTCTTCTTCCTCAAAAACAACAATTAAATCGCCATTAACTCCACCTCTTCTTGCAGCACTACCTTTACCTCCAACTTTCATTTGCATGCCTTCGGCAACTCCTGCTGGTACAGTTATTTGAACAACCTCTTCTCCTTTTATAGTTCCTTCGCCGTAGCAGTGTTCGCATTTGTGGGTTATAATTTTACCATCGCCACCGCATGTTGGGCATGTTGAGGCTGATTGCATTTGACCAAGTATTGTGTTTTGAATGCGTGTAACTTGTCCTTGTCCATTACAAGTAGAGCAAGTAGAGTATGATGACGAGTCTTTAGCACCTGTTCCATTACAATAATCGCAGGCAACTTGTTTTTTTACTTTTATTTTTTTTTCAGTACCGTTTAATATGTCTTTTAGGCTCAGTTTTACCTTTACTCTAAGGTTGGCACCCTTGTTAACTCGTCGTCCAGAACTACGTCTTCCACTAAATCCGCCAAATCCGCCGAAAATGTCTCCAAAGTGTGAAAAAATGTCATCCATTGACATACCTCCGCCACTATATCCTCCGCCTCCTTCAAAAGCTCCGTGTCCAAATCTGTCATATTTGGCTCGTTTTTCTTCGTTATTTAGAATTTCGTAAGCTTCTGCTGCTTCTTTAAATTTATCTTCGGCTTCCTTGTTATTAGGGTTTTTGTCCGGATGATATTTTATGGCAATTTGCCTATAAGCTTTTTTTAATTCTGCCTTTGTAGCTTCTTTTGAAACTCCTAATATTTCGTAATAGTCTCTTTTTGACATGTTTTAATTGTGTTGAATGTTGTAATTAACCTCTTGTTAAAATATAACTAAGTTTTGTATAGGTCTAATGTTTTTTTGTCTAATATCGAATTTTATTCTCCAATAACAACTTTTGCAAAGCGAATAACTTTTTCGTTTAGTGTATAACCTTTTTCAATTACATCAACAACTTTGCCTTTTAGCTTTTTTGATGGTGCAGGTATTTTTGTTAAAGCTTCGTGTAAATCTGTATCAAACTCTTTACCAACAGCTTCAATTTCTTTTATCCCTTTTTGCAATAAAAAATCGGACATGGTTTTTATTATCAAATTTACACCTTCGCCAATAGCTTTTATGTCTTTTGAATCGTTAACCGATTGTTGTGCACGTTGGATATTATCCAAAACTGGTAAGAAATTAACTAAAATATCTTCACCAGCACTTTTAATTAAGTCCATTCTTTCTTTTAAAGTTCTTTTTCTGTAATTATCGAACTCTGCTGAAAGTCTAAGATATTTGTCGTTTAAATTGTTGTATTTCTCTTCAAAAGTTGGCTCTTTTACTGGCTCAATTATTGGTTCTTCTTTTTTTTCCTCTTTTTGAGCTTCGCTACTTTCTGCTGTATCTTTGTTAACTTGCTCGTTGTTTATCAACTCTTCTTCTTGTAAATTTTCCGTAGAATCAGATGCCTTTTTATTCTTTTTTTTGCCCATTTCTTTTATATTCAGTATTGATTATTAACATAGATGCCAATCAAAATATTTGCCAAATGTTTTTTTGCGACAAATTGGCAGATTTATAAATATAAATGAAAGTTTAACTAACCAAAAGTGTTTTCTCTTTTTTTAATTTTCTGTTTTTAATTATTACACCAAAAATAAGAACTAATGAAGCTGTTATAAATGCAGGAATGAATGATGATTTATTATTCATTTGATCGGGTGCTAAAGTTCCCCAAATAAAAAACATTAGATTAATTATAAAGCCAGTTAATAGGCTATAAAGTGCTTGTTTTTTGTAATGAAGAACATCTTTTTTTATTAGAGCAAGAAATGTTACCGGAACAAATATTACAATACTTGCAATGCCAACAACCATTAAATCAACAATTTTTGGTAATATCAATGCCATAACAAGAGCTGTTAATCCAAAAAATATTGATATAATTCTAATGTTTTTATGAAGTTTTTTAGGGGGGATTTCTGTCTTTGTTTTTTTTCTTCCAGCAAAATCTTTAATTGCTGAAATAGAAATTACATTTAAAAAGCTATCACCCGACGACATTAATGCTGCTAATAGGCCAACAACTGCAAAACCTAAAATGATAGGTGTACTGTGTCGGTCTAAAAATAGGTATGCAACATCTTTTGAGTCAATGTCTGGTCCTAAAACAACTTTAAGAGTCATACCTACAAGTGGGAAAATTATATAAAAAGGTAACATTCCTAAACCTGAAAATATACTTACTCTTTTTGCAGTTCTTTCATCTTTAGCAGCAAGAATTCTTTGCCAAATATCCATACGAATAAGTACCGAATGGGATAAGAATAGTGGTAAAGCAATTAAAAATGCAATTCCTTCGGCTGTTCCGTTAAGCATGTCTTTTGGTAGCTCGTTTAGTCGTGTAAGATGCTCGGTGTCAATCCAAATTCCTGGAATAAAAATAAATATTATCATTAAAGTAATAATTATAAACTGAATTAGGTCAGTAATAATTACACCTGCCATTCCTGCAAATGCAGTATAAATAATTACAATAATGCTTGAAATAATTACGGCTGGTAAATATCCAATTTCAAATGCAAACTCTAGCAAAGAGGCCATCCCAACAAATTGGGCTGCAAGTAAAAAGAAAAATATGAATATGTTTATTCCTGTCATAAGCGACGAGAAAAATTTAGAATAGCCATCAGTACTTCCAGCTACGTATTTATTATTTAGAAATTGGGGGAAAGAATATATTTTTTTATCTCGCCCCATTGAGTTCATTTGACCTGCAAACTTAGATAATATAAAGAAACCAATTACATAAGCTATGCCTATTCCAACAGCTGCAAATCCCGATTCGTAGCCCATTGCCATAAGTCCCATTGATGTTCCTCCACCAACAAAAGTTGCAAGTGTGGTAGCAACAAGCGGAAATGTTCTTGTTTTTCGGTTGTTTACTAAATAGTTTTCTAAATTTCCTACCTTTACATGTTTTACAGTAAAATATATTATAAGTATAAGGTATATTATTAGCCAAAAGATTATCCAATTCATAATTTTTATTTTTACAATGATAAGTAAAAACCATCAAAATAAAAAAAGCTTAGTTTTGAACTGGTCGTTTTGCTTATTTTAATTATTCTAGTTTCTACCGAAGCTTTTGGTTTGCATGCTGCAAATAATTAAGATGTTGATTGAGACGTAATTAGCAATTCCCCCTTAAAAAGGGGGAATAATGGCGTTTTATTAAAAATAATAATATCAAAATTAAACTATTTTACAAAAAATTTAATTTAATAGAGCCACATTTTCTAATAAGCACAATAATCATATAACATCTTTTAAAGAAAAACCTGCTTTTAATAAATTTTCGGGTTTTAAAATGTTTTGAAGTTTTTCTGTTGAAATGAAACTATGAATTTTATTTGCTTCAAAAATATCTATTTGTTGTTTTTTCATTTCAACTGCTAAAATTGACGCTTTTTTATAGCCAATATATGGATTTAAGGCAGTGGTTATTGCAGAACTTCTATAAAGTTTTTTTTCTGAGTTTTCTTTATTAATTTTAATTCCCGAAATTAAATGTTTGTGCATTGCTTTATTTGATGCAATAAGTAATTTTAAACTTTCAATTATAGCATTGCCAATAGTTGGAATATAGGCGTTTAAATCTAAATTGCCTTGGGATACTAGGGAGCTAATTAATATGTCGTTTGCATATATTTTATGCGAGCAACTTATTACAAATTCTGGAATTACGGGATTAATTTTTCCTGGCATAATTGAGCTGCCTGTTTGTTTTTCCTCAATTGTTAAATCGTTATTATTTGTTAGCGATGCCGACAAAAGTCGAATGTCTGATACAATTTTTTCTAAGTTTACGGCATGAGCTTTTAAAATTCCGTGTATTTCAACATAAGAATCTAAATTATTTGTTGCATCTGATAAATTTTCGCTTGAATTTACAGGAAGTTTTGTTAATTGCTGTAATGTTTTAATTACCTCTATTACAAAATATCTAGGAATTGCTATTGATGTACCTATTGCACTTCCTCCGATGTTTACTGTTTTTATTCGCTCAAAACATTTTGATATTCGCCACCAATCTCTCGATAAAGCTTCGTTATATGTGCTAAACAAAATCCCATACGACGAAGGTACTGCTTCTTGCATTTGTGTATATGCAATGCGTAAAACGTTTCTGTATTCACGTTCTTTTTTCTCGGTTTTTGTTCTTAAAATATTTATTTCATCTTCAAGTTCAACTAAAAGCTGTAATATAGCAACCGATAGTGATGTTGGTATTACATCATTGGTTGATTGATAGATGTTTGCATGTTCAAAAGGATTTATGTAATTATAATCTCCAATTTCTTTTTCTTCTTTTAAAAGAGCTAGGTTTGTAATAATTTCATTAATATTCATATTAATACTTGTTCCTGCTCCGCCTTGGATTGCTGGAACAATGAAATGTTCAAAATGCTTGCTTTCCGATATTTCTTTAGCCGATGAAATTAAGCTTTCAATTATATTATCGCTTATAAATTTTATTGGCAATTCTTTTTCAGAATAATTTTGTAATACAGCGTTCTTAAAGTTTTTATAAGTTATGTAACATGCTAATTTTGTAATACCTACTGCCGAATACCATTCTCTGAAAAACGGTGTGGTATTAAGAAAATTCTCCTTTGCCCTAACTGAATTTATACCATAAAGAGCATCGTCTTTTATATATATTTCTCCTAAATTGTCTTTTTCTGTACGCATAATTTATTAAAATGTTAAAAATAAGCGGTTTTTTCAATACAAATTTATAAATTTGTTATAAATTTTGTACATTTATTAATAATTCGTTGCTTTTATGTAAATCTTTATTTATAGAACTTTGCCAAAGTTGTTGTTTCCTTGTTATTTAGTTTATTATTAACATCTTAGGCGTTTGCAAGTTCAAACTTTGGCAACGTTTAACGAATCATTGTTTATAATAGTGCAAAATAAATAATTCTTTTATAATAAGATTCAAATTTACAATAAATAGTTATGCAATATAAAATAATATTTTTTGCCCTTTTAATTTTTTCGTTTTCATGTACAACACAAAAACGTGTTGCAATAAAACCTGTTACAGTTGTTGTTGCTAACACCGATGCTGAAGATGTTTTACAAGGCGAAGGCGAAATTAGACGACACAGAGAAATATCTGTTTACAGAGCCTCTGAAACTATAATTAATAATTTGCTACACATTGAATTACGACTGAAATTTGATTATAAGCAAGAATCTGTAATAGGAAGTGCTAAAATTACTTTAAGACCACATTTTTATCCTACCGATACTTTAACTTTAGATGCTTCGGAGTTTGAAATTAGTGATATTTCAATTATAAAAAATAAAAAAGCAATAGCTTTAAAATATGAATATGATAAAAAGAAAATAAAGATTTTTCTTGATAAAGTTTATAAAAATAATGAGGAATATACTGTGCTAATTAACTATACAGCTTTCCCTAATAGAATATCAAAGGGTAAAGCGTGGGCAATATCCGATAATAAAGGTTTGTATTTTATTGATTCCGATACTGATAGACCACAAATTTGGACTCAAGGCGAAACCGAATCTAATTCTGGTTGGTTTCCTGTAATTGATTCGCCCAACCAAAAAATGTCTCAAGAAATTTACCTTACAGTAAAGCAAGAATATAAAACTTTATCCAATGGTGAACTTGTAACTTCGCTACTTAACGACGATGGAACTCGAACCGATTATTGGAAGCAAGATAAGAAACACGCACCATATTTAGCGATGATAGCTATTGGTGACTTTGAAATTATTAAAGATTATTGGCGAGACATTCCTGTATTTGTTTATGTTGAAAAAGGTGATGAAAAAAAGGCTAAAGCTGTTTTTGGGAATACAGTAGAAATGATTGAATTTTTTTCTCGAAAATTAAGATATGATTATCCTTGGGATAAATATCATCAAGTAGTTGTGCGAGACTTTGTTTCGGGAGCTATGGAAAATACTGGTGCAACAGTATTTGGCGATTTTGTATTGAACTCGTATAATGAAAAACAAAGAATAGAAAACGAAGCAATTGTAGCACATGAATTGTCGCACCATTGGTTTGGAGATTTAGTAACCTGCGAGTCGTGGGCAAATTTAACATTAAATGAAGCTTTTGCGTCTTATATGGAGTATGCTTGGATTGAATATAAATATGGTAAAAACGAAGCAGACCGCCATATAGCCGCTGATGAGGATACTTACATGCGAGAGTCGAAATATAAAAATGTTAATTTAATAAGGTTTGATTATTCAGACAGAGATAATCTGTTTGATGGACATTCATACCAAAAAGGAGCATTAATTCTGCACTCGCTTAGAAAAGTAGTTGGCGAAAATGCTTTTTGGCAAGCCCTATCAGTATATCTTAAAAAGAATGAATATAAAACAGTAGAAATTCACAATTTAAGAATTGCTTTTGAAGAAGTTACAGGAACCGATTTGAATTGGTTTTTTAATCAATGGTTTTTAAATAAAGGTTATCCAACATTAAATTTTGACTATAACTATAATTCAAGTTCAAAAATACAGAATATAGAAATAGTACAAATTCACAAGTATGATTTTGT
>JAOZLS010000511.1 GCA_029934705.1 Bacteroidales bacterium
ATTCATTTTGCTACAGGCATGATTGTTGGTTATCCGCCTTGCCCGTATATCGAAAATTTTAAACGTTTTATAGAAGAAAAATATAAAATGAAGGTCGTTTATGGAACACATCCTATACCCGAAAAATATTTAATAACACATTCAAACTTAAAAACATGGAAGGACGAAAAATGGGATAAAATTACAAAACCTGTAATGTGCAACGAAAAAACAAGATTAGCTTACGATTAAAAAAAATAATAAAAATGTATAAATATTTATTTGGTCCAGTACCATCACGCCGACTAGGAATGTCGTTGGGTGTAGATTTAGTTCCGCATAAAGTTTGCTCGCTAAACTGTGTTTATTGCGAGTGCGGCAAAACAACAAGCCTAACAATAAAAAGAGACGAATATATTAATGTAGAAGAAGTAATAAAAGAGTTAACAGACTTTTTTGAAAACAAACCAAACCCTGATTATATTACATTTTCAGGAGCTGGCGAGCCAACACTAAATTCAGGAATTGGTAGAATTATAGAATTTATTAAAGCTGAAAAACCAAATATTCCTGTAGCAGTTTTAACAAATGGTACTTTGTTAAGTAATAAGGAATTAAGACTAGAACTTTTAAACGCTGATGTTGTTTTACCCTCTTTGGATGCTGCAACAAAAAGTGCATTTATAAAAATTGACAGACCAAATTCAAAAATTAATATAGACGATTATATAAATGGAATAATCGATTTTAGTAATGAATTTAATGGCAAAATTTGGCTCGAAGTATTTATTCTTCCAAATTATAATAACGATACTGAAAATTTAGATGCCTTAAAGGAAGTTTTCTTGAAAATAAAACCCGAAGTCATTCAAATTAATACATTAGACAGACCAGGGACTGTTGAGGATATTACAGCAGCCAATAAAACCGAATTAGAACGAATAAAGGATTATTGGAACTTACCAAATGTTGAAATTATAGCAGCAGCACCGCAACGTAAAAATATTATTTCGTATAGAGAAGATATTGAAAATATGATACTTGAAACAATTGCAAGGCGACCCTGTACAGTTGCCGATATTGCAAAAATAGCAGGTACCCATATTAACGAAATTAACAAATATTTAGGTGTTTTGGAAGATGAAAATAAAATTAAAATTTCAAAAAGAGAAAGAGGTATTTTTTATATGATAAAATAATAAAACTGCCTAAGTTAGGTGTTTTCCACCTGACTGAATTACGAAATTTGCTTGTTACTATTATTTTTATAAAAAATACAATAGAGTTTTAAATAAATTCGAAAGATTTATTCAATTTGTTGTAATATAGCAAATTACAATTCCCCCTTTTAAGGGGGTTAGTGGGATTTTATACCAAATACGGAAAAAATATAAATTTATTTGACTGATTTTAAGGCACTTTGTGTTAAAATCATTATTTTATTATACTGCTAGTTCAGAAAATGAGACAGCCTGCCGGACTGTCTCTACATTTTTTGTACATGCAATTGTTGAGCCAGTCCGGTAGACTGTCTCAATCCCAAGCCAAAGGTTAGCTATGAAAAATTTAAAAAAATAGTTGCTGCTCGGCTTTATTCTAGTTTAATTTGCGAGAGTAAATGTCAGGTGGAAAACACCTGACATGCGCAGAATAACTCGAAACTCGTTAATTTTTCCCTGCTATTTCTCCTAGAGTATAATAAAAAGTTTCATACAGTAATAATTTTATTTTTGGGATTGTTGATTTATACATTGTTGTTTTTGTAGGAGAAGGTTTACAACTAATATTTTGGTATTCTGCTAGTTTTATTGCTCTTTTAGTATGTAAAGGGTCAGATGTTATTAATGCTGTTTTTACATTTAACGAATCCATTATTAGTTTTGCTTCTCTTAAATTTTCAATTGTAAACCTTGATTTTTCTTCAATTAAAATATCTTTATCCGGAATTCCTTTTTTATACCAATTTAATAGCAAAACATCCTAAATAAATTAAAAATATTTTTTTGTTTTTCGAGCTTTAAATTTTTTGCATAACCTTTGTTATGGTCAAAATTTTAAGTGAAGTAAAACGGGAAAAGATGAATAATTTATTGGGTGTTTTGGTGTTAATTTGGTATTAGAGCATATTCTTTTGCAATTTTACTGTCAGACAGCTTTTGTCCTTCGCCATAACCCCCAGTAAAAATTATTTTACTAACAACTCCCTTATTGTATAGGTAAATACCATGATTTATTCTTTCTTTAAATATTGGCGAAACTTTTCCATTATTGGTTCCCGCACCTAGTACTATTACAACATCACAAATGTCTTCGGAGTATTCAAACGAATAATTGTATATTATGATTGAATTATATAAAAAGTAACTTAAAATTACAGCTACAATTAGTGAGAATGCTTTTTTCTTAGTTAGTGTCATAATCAAACTATTTATTAGCAAAATACTTCTTTATATACTCTTTCCCTTTATTAATCTCACTGGTCGGAATGTTTCTTATAGGGTTTCCGTCTAAGGTAACCGAAGGTTCGTCCTGTTCACCTATATCAAAATCTGTTTTCTCGTACCAACGAACTTCCATTTCAGGAAAATCACAAA
>JAOZLS010000512.1 GCA_029934705.1 Bacteroidales bacterium
GAATGAAAATTTCTTACAAATATTCGCATTTTAATAATTATAATATAGATGCAAGCCGTGTTAATTTAAGTTTTATGTATATAATAAATAAGAAAATCTATTATTATGAAAAAGAAATTTATGATTTGTAAATAAAAATGTGAACTTTGTAAAAACAAAATAGTTAAAATAAATAAATGGAAAGCGAAAGTAAGAGTATAAAAGGGAATAATGGATATTATACTAAAATATCAAAAGAAATTTTAGATGAATTACCTTTGAGGTTTTTTAGAGGTGAAATTTATGTTATTAATAATATAGAAGAAGCTGAAAAAGCTGTTGAATTCTTAAAGACAACAAAAATTTTAGGTTTTGATACAGAAACAAAACCTGTATTTAAAAGAGGTCAGCATAATGATGTGTCTATACTTCAAATTTCTACTCACGATAAAGCTTTTATTTTTCAACTTAATAAAATTGGACTCCTTGATAGTATTGCCGAATTGCTTGAAGATGAAAATGTAGTAAAAACAGGCGTTGCAATACGTGATGATATAAAAGCATTGCAAAAATTAAATGATTTTAAACCTGGAGGCTTTGTAGAGTTGCAATCATTTGTAAATCAGTATGGAATTGAGGATGCAGGATTAAAAAAGCTAACTGGAAATATACTCGGCTTCAGAATATCTAAAAAAGCACGCTTATCAAACTGGAATAATGAAAATTTAAGCATAGAGCAACAAAAATATGCAGCAACCGATGCTTGGGTTGGTTTCGAAATTTATGCAAAATTAATATCGTAGGGTATAAGGTGTAAATAATTTTGTTATTTGCAGGTCGCTTGTATATCCAATATTTTTAATCGAGTATTAATAAGATTTTGCAACTTTTCTTTTTGAATTTTAGGTAAAAAACTATTTTCAATCCACCATTTGATTTTTTTTTCTTTTTTCAAAAATTTATGATAAATATTTTCTATTTGTTTTTTATTAAGAGATAAGTTATTCGCTAGAATATCAAAATCATTTAATTTAACTTTATTTTTCTTTCCATTTATAGTTAAACTTAATTGTTCATCTTCATTATCTATTACTAAAAAAGTAGATAATAAGTCATAAGCAGGGCTTAAAGTAAAATCACCGTCTATGTTTTCTAACATCGAAAAGTTTTTTAAATGCATATCTGCATTTCCAATAATAAAACTAAATAAGATTAATTCAAAATAATTCAAAGCATCAAATCCTGGTTGTGTCGAATATTTATTAATAATTTTTCCTGTCTTTTCGTAGCTACCTCTGTATTTATGTTCGGTAAGAGTTTCTGTAAGTTGACATAAATCTTCGCTTGCCAATTTCCTGCCCTTTTCTCTATCAAATCGTTGTGTGATGTATGCTAGGTTGTTTGATGATAATCTAATTAAACTATGTTTTGCTGTTTTAATATTTAATTCTGAAGCTAAGTGCATGCAGAGGTCTTCGTTCTCAGGTAAGGATTGGTATGCTTTACTTTGGGGTTTTATTATAAAATTACTTTTGTTATCAACAATTGTAAAACGAGTATTTTTCCTGCTTTTTTCTAGCCATAAGCTTAATTTAGGTTGAACACCAGTAATTGCAATGTTTGCTTCAATCAACTCTTTTGCATGTTTTTTTAATTCATTCTCATTAATATTTATTGAAGGCATTTGCTTTAATCCAAATTCCTTTTTTAAACATTTTTCATGATAATCCTCTTCTGATTTATCAAGAGGTTTGTAACAAATTAAACATTTCATCTTATTTTTCTTTTTTTATACTTACATCGCCAATATTGTCTTGACATAAAGATAGTAAAAGACTCATTCGGTCTCTTGGATTTAACTTCCAATTATCAACTGCTATTTTTAACAACCAGCCTTCTGGTATTAATCCGTCAAAAAAAGGTATCATATTTTCATAGTCATATACTTCCTCCCGTAATGGTAATGTTTTGCTTATTCCGCCATATAAAGGATTTGCTAAATATAATTTATCATATTGAAAATGGTAGCCATTATCATTTTCCCAAATTACACCAGCCATTTTTTCTTTTTTATATACGAATCCTTTTCTCATATCACTGCTCTTCAATGTTTTGAATATCAGAATGTAAAATTGTTTCTGTTAGCTTATCATCTTTATTCTTTTGATACTTTATAACATTAATATTTGAAATATATTTCCAAGCTATAATATTACTTGTTTTGTTATCAAAAATTTCTTTTATTATTATTCCAGATTTTATTATTTTATTATTCAATGTGATTTTTATAGCCTTATTAAAAAAGTTCCAAAAAACAAAATATGGGTCAATATGTAATTTTGTAGGAGATATACAAAATCCAAATAAAGATAAAACTTGATTAACTTTATCTAATTGTAACGTTTGTTTTCCTTGCTCCATTTCTCGAATAAATCTAATTCCGACACCTGCTTTATTGGCAAGTTCTTCTTGTGTTAAGTTTAATCTTTTACGATGATATTTTAAAAATGATGATATTTGTGTCATACTATTATACCTTTACGGGTACAAATATATGAAAATATAATTTAATAATCCCGAAAGGGTATAA
>JAOZLS010000020.1:0-3682 GCA_029934705.1 Bacteroidales bacterium
TCATAATAAAATAAATAATTCTTATGAAAAAAAGAATAGTAATAATTTCAATGATTTTTATTTCAATTGTTTCAATTATTTTAGTTAAAGTCATAAAAATAAATAACCAAATAGATTTTATAGAAAAAGACATTAAACAAACAGAAGAAGGCATTAATAATATTTATAGTAAATCTGATACAATAAAAAACATTTAAAAACCCTTAGTATATACAATTATGAAAATTAAATCATTATTTATCGTAGCTTTTTTAATAGCAATTAACTCAAATATTTTTGCTCAAAATGTAGCAATAAACACAGATGGCTCTGCACCCGATGCAAGTGCAATGTTAGATATTACAGCTACCGGAAAAGGGATTTTAATACCAAGAATGGCATTAGCAGACAGACCGGCATCACCGGTAACCGGATTAATGATTTATCAAACCGATGCAACACCTGGATTTTATTATTACGACGGTTCGGCATGGCAGGCACTTGCTGGTGGAGGCGGTGGAGGAGCCAGCTGGGAATTAACAGGAAACGCTGGAACAACTGCTGGAACAAATTTTATTGGAACAACCGACAATCAAGCTGTTGATTTTAGAGTAAATGATATAATTAAATACAGACTTGAAACTAATGGGACTCTCACGCCTCATAATACAGGGTATTCGATTTTTATTGGTGAAGATGCCGGTTTAAATGATAATCTTTCAAGTAATTATAATATTGCATTAGGTTACGAAGCTCTTAAATCAAATATTGATGCAGAGAATAATATTGCACTTGGTGCTTATTCATTAAGTAGTGTGGTTGCGGGAGGTAACAATAATATTTCTTTGGGATACTATGCGTTGTTTGGACTAACCTCGGGCGACAATAATGTAGCAATTGGAAACTACACGGCAAATTTTGGAAATCCGGGAAGTTATAATGTAATGATTGGAACTTCTGCAAGAGTAGGAGCTTATTCAGAGTCAATTGCAATAGGTTACGATGCAAATGCTACCGCAAGCAATCAAGTTCGTTTGGGTAATGTTAATATTTCAACATTCTATTGTCAAGGTGCGTATGCTGCAACAACTGGTAGCGGTGCTAATATGTTTGTAAATTCATCAGGGCAAATAATGCGAAGCACATCATCAAAAAGATACAAAAAAGATATTGTTGATTTAGAAATCAATACAGATGAGATTTACAATTTAAGACCAGTTTCATATACCGGCAAAAATGATAATAAACGTTATTTCGGCTTAATTGCAGAAGAAGTAGCAGTAATTATTCCTGAATTAGTTGAATACGCAAAAGAAAAAGACGTAATACCGGGCAGTTCTTCCGAGGAATTAATTCCCGATGCTGTTCAATATACTATGTTATCAATATTATTACTTAAAGAAGTTCAAGAACAAAAAACACAAATTGACCTTCTTATAAAACAAAATCAAGAACTTATTAAAAGAATAAGCATACTAGAGAATAAATAAATAGTTTTTTCATAATCGGTAAAGGGCATCATATAATAAAGATTGTTGGGTTTCTTTTGGTGTCCTTTTTTTATGTATCCTTAATGTAATGCTAAAATTATGTTATGTATCTTTTTTGTAAGGCACAAAAGGACAAAAATATCATAATATGTTCTTACTTTTGTAAAAAAACCATCTAATATAAAATTTCATCAAAATGAAACAATTCACTTTATTTTTTTCAATTCTAATGTTAGCAATAAGTTCAGTTATTGCACAAACAACACCGGTTGCAAATTACACATTTTCGCAAAATGAAGGAACTTACACCGAAATTACTGGTGGAACAATTCACGGAACAGAAGCAAATGACGATGAAAGTTTTAATGCCATAGATATTGGTTTTACTTTCAATTATAATGCAGTTGATTACACTCAAATTAGTATCCAATCAAATGGATTTATTGCTATGGGTGCAACAGTTACAAGCGTTTTTATTCCGTTAAGCAGCACAAGTGGAAGTAATAATGTAATTTCGCCATTAGGTGGAAACTTACAAGCTCAAACAGGAGCCGAACTAATGAGTAAAATTGAAGGGACAGCTCCAAATAGAACTTATACTGTGCAATGGAAAAATTATAAATATAAGTTTTTTGACAATACTCTGAATTTTCAAGTAAAATTACACGAAACTTCTAATAAAATTGAAATTATATACGGCGAATTTTCTTTTTCTGAATTTGATGATTTCTACTGCCAAGTTGGACTACGAGGAAATTCCTCGTCCGATTTCAATAATAGAAATAATACATTTACAGCAGGCTTGTATTATGATTGGAATATTACAAAAAAAGGAACATCACAATCTAAAAACAATAGGGTAACTCCCGGTAAAAAGCCAAATACCGGGCTAACATTTACTTACGAAGAGCCTTTTGCTTATGACATTGGAATAATTGATCTATCAAGTCCAAATAGAATTTTAAGCTCCGAAGGAAATCAAGATATTATTGTAAATCTTTTAAACTCCGGAACAAGCACTATCACTTTTACCACAATTAAATGGAAAATTAATAACGGAATTGAAAATTCTTACTCTTGGACAGGCACACTTACACAAGGAACAACTGCTGAGGATATTATTATTGGAAGTTATGATTTTACAGGAGAAGAGTTTTTTACATTAGAAGTTTGGACAGAGAATCCAAATGGAATACCGGATGAAAACCCAAATAACGACCTATTCAAATCTTATCATGCAATAAATGAATACTGTTCTTCTAATTTAGTTTACGATGAATGGTGGTATATCGAAGATGTTATTATTGGTAACATATATCACTTAAATTGTTATGCTTATGAGACTTATTCCGTTGCAGATTATTCTTCTCATTTTAATGCAAGCTATGCTCCCGGCTCAAATATAAATTATAGTATTGATGTCAATTCTGGTGGCTACATTGCTTTTTGGATTGATTATAATGATGACAATACTTTTGATGCAAGTGAATATCTTGGAACATCTGAATATTTTGCATATAACGAAACAGCAACCGGAACACTAACTCTTTCGCAAACCGCACCGGAAGGAATGCATAAACTAAGAATAAGATATATTTGGGCTGCCGAAGGAAGTAATATCCCAACAGCCGATGATGCTTGCACACCTCTTTCTGAATTTAATTCAGAAGGCGATGCTCATGATTACGGGATAAACATTTACAATTCAAGTACACCTCCGGATTGTGTGTTTAATCCAAATCCGGGTAATGGAGAAATAGACGTTCCTACAAATAAAATTTTATCTTGGGAAAGCGAAGCCGCTACAAATTTTGATGTATATTTTGGAACGTCATCAACACCACCTTTTATACGAAATCAAACGGAAAATAATTTTGACCCAAATGGTTTAGAAATAAATACAACTTACTACTGGAAAATTATTGCCAAAAACGAACACGGTTCTTCAACTGCTTGTGAAACTTGGAGTTTTACATCTGGTGAAATTCCGGAATATTGCATTCCTCCAATGAGCGACTGCGAAGATTGGGGAGATCAAATTGATGATTTTTACATGGAAGATTTAATTCACGAAAATTCTGCTTGTAGTGAAGCAGGATATGGCGATTTTACAGATGGAACTTACACAACTGACCTTATTCAAGGTGCTAATGTCCAATGGTCTGCCGATTATGGTTCACAAGATGCCCTCGCTATCTGGATTGATTTTGACT
>JAOZLS010000020.1:3692-13420 GCA_029934705.1 Bacteroidales bacterium
ATGGCAATTTTATTCATATTGAAGAAGGCGAATTCAATATTCCTATTGATGTTTCACTTGGAGTGCATCGTATGCGTGTAAGATGTGCTTATGATTTCAGCGAATTTGAAGGAAATCAAGCTTGTGCATCTGTTAGTAGTGGCGAGACCCACGACTATATAATTACTGTAGTTGAACCAACTGAAGCACCAGAATGTGCTACTATTCCATTCCCCGAAAATACAAGCACTAATCAATTTCTAAATGCAGATTTATCTTGGAGTGCAAGTCAAGCAACAAGTTTTGATGTTTATTTTGGAACAACAGAGCTTGTATTTGTTGATGAAGTTACAGAAGCTGCTTTTGACCCAGGAACTCTCGAAGCAAACACAGAATATCAATGGAAAATTATTCCTAAAAATGCAGCAGGAGAACCAAGCGATTGCGACACTTGGACTTTTACTACTGGTGAAGATTTAGAATATTGCACAAGCAATTTATACTATGGCGATACATATAGTGACCCTTGCGAATGGGGAGATGTTATTAATGATTTTTCAATTGAAGACCTAAACCACATAGGCTCAGGTTGCGATGGTGGTTACGATGTGGCAGACTTTACTTCTATGTCGGTTGATTTAGCACAAGGTTCAAACTACGCATGGACTGCCGATATTGGTAATGATGATACTTTCCTTGCAATATGGTTAGATAGTAATAATGACGGAACTTTTGATGCATCTGAATGTCTTTATACTGCACAAGAACCACTTACTGCAAATTGTTCGGGAACGCTTACTATTCCCGGAACAACAGAGCTTGGAGAACACAGAATGAGAGTTAGAATTCTTGGTAACAGTTTAGTCCCAATTGACCCAGAATGGGCTTGTACTCAATTTCAGTATGGCGAAGCTCACGATTATACTGTTAATGTTATAGAGCCAACACAAGCTCCTGAATGTGCTATAAATCCAATGCCGACAAATAATGCTGCAGATATAATTTTAAATTATGGAGAAATTTCTTGGCAAGCTGATTTTGCTTCCGAATTTGATGTTTATTTTGGAACAGAAGCTGATCCGCCACTTGTGAGCGAAAACCAAACTTCACTAACGTATAATCTTGGTATTTTAGAAGCCAATACTACTTATTACTGGAAAATTATTCCTTCAAATATGCTTGGCGGACCTGATGATTGTGAAGTATGGTCATTCTCGACTGCCGAAGAATTAGTGTTTTGTACAAACCTATATGCAATAGGTATGGATTACAATTGCCAATGGGGCGATGAAATTGATGATTTCTCAATAGCAGATTTTGAACATCTTGGTACGGGTTGCAATAGTGAAAACGGACAAGCTGTGGATTATACAGATATGACAATAAACCTCGAAAGAGAAGACACATACACTTACACGGTTACAAACAATAATGCTGGCTGGAATCACTTTGCGGTTTGGATTGACTATAACAATGATGGTGAATTTAATAATTCTAATGAATTTGTATATTCTTCTGAAAGTTTAATTCCTGCTTCATTTACAGATACGCTTTATATTGATGAATTAGCCGAACTCGGCGAACATAGAATGAGGTTACGTATTAAATCATCAAATCCACCGATGACCGGCGATGATGCTTGCACATTTTTTAATTTTGGCGAAGCACATGATTATACTGTAAATATCACGGGAGAGGTTAGTATTAGTAAAATTGAGGAAAATATTAATATATACCCTAATCCCGCAAATAGTTTTGTAAATATTAAAGCTGAAACAGAAATTACAAATATTAAAATCTTCAATTACTTAGGACAACAAGTAATTTATGTAAATAAAAATACGAACATCACTCAAATTGACGTATCAAACTTAAATTCTGGAGTTTATTTTATGAAAATTAAAACAAAAGCAGGAAGTTTTGTGAGGAAATTGATAATTCAATAGATAATAATAATATTTAAAAGCCAAGTAGAGATACTTGGCTTTTTTGTTGTACCAATACCCTTAAATAGTTGTTACTATATCATTTTTTTTAATGATTACCCACAAAAGAAGCTCTTAATATGCAGGGAACCAAGAACCCTAAAACTAAAAAAAAGGAATATATTTTCTTTGCTCCCTTCAGGCTTAGGGGTAAACAAAGAAAATATATTACTTAACCTATAATTTTGGAGAATTTTGAAGATAATATCATTTTAAAAGAATAGCTATTTTATAAAAGAGAGCTAGAAGAAGACATATTAAAAACTCCTTTTTATTCCCATAAAAACAATATCATCAACCTGTTCTGTGCCATTTTGCCATTTTGCTAATATCTCTTCCATAATTTCCTTTTGTTTATCCATTGGGTACTTATGAATTTGCATTAATAGCTCTTTCATTCTCTTTTTTGAGAATCTGCGCATGCGTTCGCCTCCAAGCTGGTCAATATATCCATCTGAGAATAAGTAAATTAAATCATCTTTTTGCACTTTAATTTCATTGTTTTCAAACTTTCTTAGCTTTGGATAATCGCCAACAGGAGCTCGAGTTGCCTTATATTCAACCATTTCACTATCTCTAATAATAATTAATGGATTGTATGCTCCTGCATATTGCATTACATTTGTATCTGTATTTAAGGCACACAAAGCAATATCTAAGCCATTTGAGTTTTTAGATCCAAACTGAGCAAAAATATTCAATATACGTTCTCTTAATTGTTCTAATATATTTGCTGGGACTAAATTTTTATCGTGTCGTATTATTTCGTTTAAAAAAGAGATTGATAGCATTGTCATAAATGCTCCTGGAACGCCATGTCCTGTACAATCGGCTGCTGCAAAAACAATAATATTATCAATCTTATTTACATAGAAAAAATCTCCACTAACAGCTTCTTTTGGTTTAAATAATACGAAATGTTCTCCCAACAAATCATTTATAACAGTTGAATTTGGTAATAAAGAATCTTGAATTGTTTTAGCATAATTAATGCTATCTGTAATATTTTTATGTGCGTACTCTATTATTTCTTTTTGAGTTTGAGTATCATCAAGTAGTTTTACAAGTTTTTCATTAAGTATTTTTCTTTCAGTAATATCTTGTATAATTCCTATAATACCTGCAACATTACCATCATTACTCAAATAAGGAACTTTTGATGTAGATGTCCAAAAAAATTCACCTTTGCTATTTTCACGTTTTTCTTCGTGATTTAAAATTGGTTGTTTTGTTTTAAGAATTTGCTTATCAAACTTTAAGTACTTTTCGGTATTTTTATTAGAAGCAATTTCATCATATTTCTTGCCTATTATTTCGTTTGGTTTTACACCATTAAATTCGCAAAAAGAATTATTTGCTAACATATATTCTAAGTTTATATTTTTAAAATAGATATGTGCTGGCAAATTATCAATTAAAATTTGTTGTTGCCTATTTTGTCTTTTAATAATTTCCTGAGCCTTTCTAAAATCGGTAATATCTTCTTTTATTGCAATATAACTTATAATCTCCCCTTCACTATTTTTTACTGGAGAAATATTTGCACTTTCTATAAATTCAGTTCCATCCTTTTTTAAATTTATAAATTCACCTCGCCAAACTTCTCCTTTTTTTATAGTGTCCCATAAGTTTTTGATAACATGTTTTGGCGTTTTTCCTGATTTTAAAAGACTTGGGTTTTTTCCTATAGCCTCTTTCACTTTATACCCTGTTAATTCTGTAAATTTAGGATTGGCATATTGAATTCGTCCTTTTAAATCGGTAAATACTATTGTTGACGGACTTTGCTCTAGTGCAATATAATATTTGCGTAATTCTTCTGTTTTATTTCTAAGTTTATCTCTTAATGTTGTTCGTTGAATAACAGATGCAAGCGTGTCTGCAATTGTTTTCAAGATATACTCTTCTTCTTCTGTCTTCACATGTTTATGTGCAACATATAAATTCAAAACACCCAAAATATCATCATTTACCATTAATGGAATATTATAATGTCCATGTTCTGTCATTTCTTCATGCCTTATTTCATGTTGATGATCTATATTATTGCAGAACAACATTTTTTTTCTTTCTAATGCTTTCCCGCAAAGACATTGTCCGGGTTTAATAATAGCACATTTTTTCACTAAAATTCCTAAATCTTTTTCGGCAACCATTTTTAAATTACCATCGGAATTAGTAATAAAAATAGAACCTTTTGAAACAAGTTTTAACCATGGTAATGCTAATATTATATCTAATGATTTTTGTAAGAACTCTGAGATATCGACTAAGGCTTCGGTTGAATTTTTAAGAATTTCGGCAAGAGCTGCTTGTCCTTTCAATTTTACAGCATCTTCTTCTAATTTATTTTTTTGAAATGCAATATTATCATTTAGTGTATTTAGTTCTTCGTTATTTTGTTTTAGTTCTTCTTCAGCTGTTAGTAATTCTTCTAATTTTTCTTTTAAATCTATTTTTTGCTTATTTATTTCAGAGGTTCGCTCTTCTACAATTTTTTCAAGATTTTTATTCTGAAAATTTAGTTTTTTTGAAAGATTCTCTTTTTCAGAAAATGCAACAGAAGAACGCTTCGATATAATAAATGATTGTATTAACACATATAAAACAAGCCCAAAAGGTGCTAAATATGGTATTGGAAGAACTAGAATTGTTGTAATTATATCAAAAACGCTTGTCCCAAATATTAAAAACATTCCTATAAATGCAAGTATTGCCGATTGTCTTTTATTAATTATTGCCTTTATTAATGCTATAAATGTTATATATATTCCGACCAAAAAGACATATAAATTAAAAATATCTCTTATTGAAGTGAAGAAATTTATTGACGAAAATATTATTATAACTGACACAATAGTTCCAAGACCAACGATTATCTTAATTATAATTGTGCTTACATCTTTTCTAAATAAATAATAAAAAAATAATGCTACAAAAATCATATTTGTATATGCCGACAAATACTCTAGCCTCACTAAAACTTCAAAATTAATATTTGGAAACAAATCTATTAATATACGATTGCCTGTAGATGCTCCACGAACAGCCATTACAAATGCAAAGAATCCAAAAAGAAGCGACGATAAATCATCTCGCCTTAAAAAGTAAAGCCCGAAATGATAAATTGCTATTATAAGAAGAATACCAATAATACCTGCTTTGTATAAATATGTTTTTTTTGTTTCGCTTTTTATAGTTTCTAAATTACCAAGTTCAATTGTCTCCCATATTCCAGAGTTTGTATGTTTAAAGTTTGACACTTGCATTACAACTTCTACAATACTAATGCTATCTTTATCTGTATCAAGATCGATATTCACAGGATATATGTTAGGTTGATATTTGGGACTGTATTTATCCTCAGTTTTACCAACAGTTCCTACTTCGACTTTTAAAACATTATTTATCCATAATTTATACGAAGTGGAAACGCCTTGAATATTCAATATTAAAGCATTCGTTTTTTTTACTTTTATTAAAAGCCTGTATGTTGCATACCCATGAGCAGGAATAGCTTTTCCTAAAATAGTGCCTGAATTCCAATTACCTGGAACTATCACATATTCAAGCGAATCAACAGCCTTGTTATTTTTAAAGTCGGAAGGTTCTAATAATTGATTTTGATAAAATTCCCATTCGCCTTGAAGCAAAATTGTTCCATCATTATTAAAATTCCAACTTGACAAATCAATTACGCCTTGTTTTACTACAGGAGTTTCTTGGGCATACAAAGACTTATTTACAATTGTAAATAGAAAAAATAATATAGCTATAGTTTTAAATGCCTGTTTCATTGCAAACAAAAGGAATCTGTCTTAATTAAAGATATTAGACTACAAATATATAAAATTATAGATATACTATATGGCTTTTTGTCAAAGACTTTACACCTTTTTTATATAAAAAAAAACTATTAAGAACTGAAAATTGTAACAACTATTCCATTTTATAGCGAAAAAATAATATTGTATAAAAAATCCGTCTGACCACAAAAAGTAGTCAGACGGAGAAGAAATAAATTTTATAGATTAAACTCTATAATTTATTTTTATTTTATAATAATCTTATAATTCAATGTTTCTTCATTATTAATTAAGTGAAGAATATAAACTCCTGCTTCATTTATGCTAATATTTTCTGTATCTGTAATGTTTTTTACAGAAACAATCTTACCTGTAATATCAACAATTTGTAGCACATAAGTTCCATTTACATTTATTGTAAACTGTCCTTGTGATGGATTAGGATATACACTAATAGTATTAGTATTAATATCATTAATTGAATTTGGACAATCCATTGAAACAGCAACAGCTACACCCTCTCCCACAACAGTTATTGTTCCAGTATAAGTCTCACAACCATCATTAGTTACTGAATAGTCATAATCCCCATCAACTAAATCAATAGTAGCTATACCATCAACATCAGTTGTTAAAGTTTGACCATCAATTACGATAGATGCACCTTCAATTGCGTCTGTTCCGTTATCAACTGTGAAAGTTACAGTATAATCTGAAATAGGGCAATTCATTGAAATATCTACAGTTACATCATCTCCTAAAACAATAACAGTACCTGTATAAGTATCACAACCAGCATTAGTCACAGAATAGTCATAATCTCCATCAAATAAATCAATAGTAGCTATACCACTAGCATTAGTTGTTAAAGTTTCGCCATTAATTACGATAGATGCACCTTCAATTGGAGTTGTTCCGTCATCTATGGTAAAGGTAACTAGTACAGGTGTTGGTACAATATATTTACTTGCTAAGCCTGAAGGACTTAAACCACCTATATCTCCACCAAACTTATATACTTCACCATTTAAAGTCGCAGCTGAAGTCCTAAAAGTAGGTGTTTCATGATACAATTTACCGTCTTCCCAGCCGCCAGTTTCAATATCATAATAAATAGCACTGTTAGAGACAACACCATCAACGATTCCACCAACGATCCATAATTTACCGTCAGTTTGGGTGTAACCCATGCCCCAAACATCAAGTGCTAGAGCAGGAATATCAGCATTTTCAGCATTCCAAACACCTAAATCAAAGTCATAGCATTGTGTACTTGTCATAGCAGCACCATCATTTCCACCTATTACTGCAAGCATTTTGTGTCCAGTTCCAGGATCTGTATATATAAATGAAGCATGAAAATCTCTTACTGAAGTAAAGTTTGGTAGCGGAGCAAGCCATTCATTATTAGCTGGATCAAACACATAGACTGAGGCCATATCGCCTGCACCAGGTACTGTAGCACCACCTGTCATGTATAAATAACCTGTTTCTGGATCTTTTACCCAAGCTGGACACCAAATTCCAGTTTCAGTTGGAGCAGTACCTATTGTAGTAGTAGTTGTCCAAGTATTAGTTTCCATATTATATTCCCAAAGTCCTTCAAAACCAACTGTAGCTGCATCTCCATACATAAATACTGTATTCGAATAAGTTCCTCCTGAGTGTGCAAAATTAGAACCAAAAGAAGGCTCTGAGTCAGGAACAGTTGCCCATATATCAGTTACAGGGTCATAATATCGCACATCTGCCAGAGCACCATAACCTGTAATTGACCATAATAGGTTATTGTAAGGTACATACACACCGTCCATTCTACCATCTGTTTCAGTTACTATTTCTATCCATTCATATCCTGTTACACTTGAAGTAGTAACATTATTATCAGTATTTTCATCACCTGCTAGTGTAACAGTTGCTGTAAGGGAGTATGTACCAGCTTCCAGTTCCCATAGAGTAGTCATTGTTACAGCAAGGTCTGCTCCAGGAGCAATTGTCCCTGGGTTAGACACTGTTTCCGTAAACACGCTTGTTCCTATGCTTGCATCTGTAATAGAAATATTTACATCATAAGTAGCTTGATCTGCTGTTCCTCTGTTTGTAACGAGAACCTCTGGATAATCACCTGCGTAGTCACCATAAAAAGTTCCGCTTGGAGTTAAAGCACTTGCAGCAAGGTCGTTTGCAGGCAGTGTGTAACAGCTTATGTTGGCAGCAAAACCAGAATATGTGTAAGTAGAAGTAACTTCAAATTCAACTGTTAAAGCTCCACCTGCATTTGTTGCAGTAATAATACCAGGAGAGTTACTGCCGTTCCATGTTCCTATTAAAGGTGCACTTACATCTAAACCATCATATATCATTATATTTCCAGAAAATCCAGACAACAAAAATTGTGTAAATTCTAATCTTGTCATATCCCCAAGTGTTTCAGGTATAATTGTTACAAATTGGTGCAGTGGACCAGAGTGGTCTCCTGTTTCTCCTCCATCATCGTATAAAGTACCAGTACAAGTTGTTATTGTGTAATTATCCGAAGGAGTTCCCATAAGTATATCAGTACTTACATCACATGCTTGCACTAATACATCGTTTACATTATTTTCGTCTCCAGCAAGAGTAACCGTGGCAGTAATGGTATATGTACCTTCTGCAGGAGTTGTCCATTCGCTGTTCATAACACAGTCAAAAGTTCCTCCATTTGCAGTAATATTATCTGTAAAAGCTTGGTCTAATTCTTGATAAACAGTTACTGCATCTGCATCTGTAATTACAACAGAAACATTATAATTGTTTTGGTCTGCTATACCTAAATTAGTAACAGTAACTATAGGTGTTGCTGAATTACCAGTAAAAATAGAATTTGGTGTAATAGCGGTAACAGAAAGGTCGTTTACTGCCTGAGCCGGTGGTTCAAAAGTATAGTTAGTTCCTGTTGGAATACCAGCCATCGTAGGAGCATCAATAGTATTGTTTGCTACTGAATTTGAAACTGTAGCTGGCGTACCTGGTGTTACACTCCAAAAAGCCCCTGTTCCATCAGTAATTCCAACAGAAGCAGTTATTGAAGGCCAAGCAAGCCCTGCCATATTATCATAAATAATTGAAATAGTACCGTCAGAATTATCTAACTTAACCTGCATATTAGTAGGGGTACCTCCATTAAAATCTCTTATACCATGCCATTCAAGAGTAAGAACAGAACCATCTACTTGATAATAACAGTCAGAACCAGAATCGTTTACTCTCATATCGTCCCAGCATAGTGCCACAACTGGCCCGTATGATGTATTTGTCAAATCGTTACTGTATGCGGTAAAATTGGTACCACCAAAATTCATTGCTCCGTTGGTGTTCATACCAAACTCCGAATAATAAGTACCATCAAAGCTAAAATCATAAGTTCCTGATAAGTCTATAGCACGATAATTATCATCGCCACCGCCAAGAGCAGTTCCTGTTCCACTAATAGATGTAAATGTTACTACAGTTTCAGTAAAGGCATAATCTAACAAGTCCTTCGATTTTGCATAAGTATTAACCGACACAAAATCCTTGTTTTCTTTCACTTTCTTCTGCACTTCTACGTTCTGTGCAGAAAAAACGTTTGTTGTAGTTGCTTGTTTTTGGGCAAAAGTACCTGCCGCAAAAAACATAATTACCATAATGATTGGTAAAATTTTTGTTTTCATAATTAATTAAATTTAAGTTTACACAGTTGTTATCAACTGTTTTAAAAAAAATCTATTTTAGGAATTGTCATGAAATAATTTGCCAATTTATCGTCATTATTAGCATTTTTAAAAAAACTGAACTAAGCACAAACTAATTTAGTCAAACAATCAACTTATTTCATAATAATCCCTTAATAAAAGATTTTAGATTACAAATATATAAAAATACAGATACACTATAGAACTTTTCGTCAAATATTTCACATTTTTTTATACGTACTAAA
>JAOZLS010000020.1:13520-24507 GCA_029934705.1 Bacteroidales bacterium
AGATACACTATAGAACTTTTCGTCAAATATTTCACATTTTTTTATACGTACTAAATATTGCTTTATCTCCAAAAACAAATATTTTTTTTCTTATTTATATACAAAAAAAGCTACCCATATAGGCAGCTCTTTTTGTATATAAATAATAAATATCTTACTCTATTGCTTTATTGTCAGGATTCATTTTTGCTTTTAATGCAGCAAGTGCATCCGACCCAGAGCTAGAGCTTCCTTCCAAAACGCTATCAATTTCATCATCTAAACTTCGGCTTTCAAAAGCAATATCTGCATAAGATTCTGATAATGCTTCTTGTTCTTCAACTTTAGTTTTCATTCTTTCAAGCATTGCTACTGTACTTGACGAATCAATGTTTGCTAATTGTTTATTAACACTTGTTGTAGCCTCGCTAACTTTAGCTCTTGCTTTAAGTGTTTTAGCTTCATTTTCCCATTTCGAAATATTATCTTTTAATCTGTCAACCAAGCTTTTAAGTTTTGCAACTTGAGCCTCATAAGTTTTTTGGTTATTAAGAGATACCTGTAAGTTACGTCCTTTTTCTTCTTTTTGCTCTAATGCCGAAGTTGCTAATCTATCTGCATCCTCTGGAGTTATAGCTCCTGACTCGGCTCTTTTAATAAGTTGAATTGCTTTATTTTCGTACTCTTGCATTTTATTTCTAAGACCATTAGATTCATTTTTGGCTCTAATTGCCATAGCTTTAACTTCTGCCAATGCCTTGATACTATCATCAAGCTTAACTTTCATATCTCTAATACCTTGCTCGGTCATTTTTACTGGATCCTCAATATTATCCAATACAGCATGTGCGTTTGCTTCGCCTATTTTAAAAATTCTTTTAAAAAATCCCATTTTAAATTTATTTAAAGGTTAGTAATTAAATTTCTTACCAAATTTCTAAAAAAAAAACCAAAACGCCAAAAATATTGGCATATTTATTCTGAAAATAATTTAACTTTGTAAAAAATAATAAAATAAGCATGATTAAAATAATAAATTTCCTATTTCTTGTATTTTTCTTCGGTCAAACTCTTTTTGCACAAAAGAAAGAGCCATTATACATTGATTTTGAAACTTTTAATATAAATAAAGAAGGTTTTGCCGAAGCTCGAAAAAATATTGAGAAAGGACACCTCCTTTTCTCGAAAAATACTCCTGCAGGCTATTCAAATGCTTTAAAACTCTATTTAAAAGCTCAAAACTACAACCCTAACGATGCCGAACTAAATTACAATATTGGAGTTGCATATTTAGAGTCAATACAAAAGAAAAAATCTTTAAAATACTTAGAAAAAGCATATAAGTTAAACCCCGATGTTTCTCAATTAATATCCTGGGATTTAGGTCGTTCGTTACATTACAATTTAATGTTTAAAGCAGCAATTGTAAAATACAAACAGTTTAAAACATTAGTTTCAAAACTAGGAATTGACACTCGGAAGATTGATAAAAAAATTAATGAATGTGAAAATGGAATCCGGTTTGCAGAAAATTTTACTGATGCCGAAATTATAACTTTTAGCGTTATAAACTCCGAGTATCCAGAGTATTGTCCTTTAATTTCGGCAGATGAATCCATGATGATTTTTACTGCTAGGAAATTAGGAAGTACTGGAGGGATGACGGATGTTAATGATGGAATGTATTTTGAAGACATCTACGTATCATACAATAATAATGGACTTTGGAGTAAGCCTAAAAACATAGGAATCCCACTAAATACTGAAAATCATGATGCAACAGTAGGGCTTTCGCCAGATGGACAAACGTTATTTTTATATCGAAATGAAGACATTTACACATCGCAACTAAAAGGAGACAAATGGACAGAACCAAAACCTTTGCCAAGTACAATTAATTCAAGCGAAGTTGAAAATTCGGCATGTATTTCTTTTGATGGAAATTCGATATATTTTATAAGAGGAAAAAAAGCTGATCCCGAAAAAAGCAATTCGGATATTTACCTAAGTAAAAAGGTAAATGGCATTTGGACAAAAGCTAAAAAATTGCCAAAAATAATAAATTCAAAATATGATGAAGATGGTGTATTTATGCATCCCGACGGTCGTACAATGTTTTTTAGCTCGAAAGGACATAATTCTATGGGAGGCTTTGACATTTTTAAGACAACCCTACAAAATGATGGCACATGGAGTAAACCCGAGAACTTAGGTTTTCCAGTAAATACTGCTGGACACGACCTTTATTTTGTTATGGCTGCAAACGGCAAACATGGTTATTACTCTTCAATTAGATCCAACGGAAAAGGTTTTATGGATATATATAAAATTGATTTTCCTACAGAAATAGGTGTAAATAAAGACCACCATAAAATTGCACTTCTTAGCATAGTAAAAGGAACTGTGAAAGATAAGGAGACTGGTGAATTTCTTGAATCTGAAATAAGAATTTTTGATAATGATAAAGATTCATTAGTTTTAATTGCATATTCAAACAGTGTAACAGGAAAATATTTAATTTCACTTCCTTCGGGAATAAATTATGGCATGTCGGTAAAAAAAGACAATTATTTATTTTATTCTGACAATTTTAATATTCCTAAAGGTGAAAATTACCAAGAAATAACAAAAAACATTCTTCTTCAACCAATAAAAAAAGATAAAAAAGTTATACTGAGAAATATTTTCTTCGATACCGATAAATCTGTACTCCGACCAGAGTCATACTCTGAACTTAATCGACTAAAAAAGATGCTTACTGAAAATCCTACTTTAAAAATAGAAATTTCGGGACATACAGACACTCAAGGTTCTTACAATCATAACATTGAGCTATCGAAATCAAGAGCAAAAGCTGTTGTAGATTACCTTATTAGCAAAGGTATAAATGCCAACAGATTAACATCCAGAGGAGTGTCGTGGGATGAGCCAGTTTCAACAAATAAAACAGAAGTAGGACGACAATTAAATAGAAGAGTAGAATTTAAAATAACTGAAAAATAATATTTATGAATGAAATAGTAGAACATTTTAAAGCACAAATAGACAAAGAAATTATTCAGAGTCCATCGCCAGTTGGAATGTGGCTAGGTGGGGTTTTACGAGAAATTGAAGAAGGAAAAGTTGTAGTAGATTTTACTGTAAAATCTGAAATGGCTAATCCTGCAGGAATGTTACACGGTGGAGCATCGGCTTTAATTGCCGACGAAATGATAGGTATTACTGTTGCAACATTAAATATGCCTATGTTTTTTGTGTCGGTAAATTTGAGTACCGAGTTTTTGTTTGGAGCAAAAAAAGGCGATACTGTAAGAGCAAAAGCAGAAATAATACGCAAAGGCAAAACAATTATTAATGCCGAATGTAAAATATATAATTTAGAAGGAAAATTATTAACAAAAGCAAGTTCAAATTTAGTTGCATCGGGTATTAAGAAGAAATAAAAAACCAAAGCCTTCGCTTTGGCGAAGGCTTTGGTGGAGTGTTGTGTAATTGTACTGTTAAACCAATCCGCATTGATACATATTGCTTGATAATTACTGTATAATATCGTGGCACGTTGTAACGTGCCACGATAATGCAATAACTTTTATTGCGGATTAGCTTAATTTTATCTACTAAAAAGGAGTTCTCTATATTTAGGTAGTGGCCACATTTCGTCGTCAACAATAAGTTCTAGTTTATCTATGTGGTAACGTATTGATTCTAAATATGGTTGAACATTATCGAAATATTCTTTTGTTCGTTCGCTACATTTCTTTAATTTATTAGCTTTTTTACGAGCCTCAACCATTTCATTTGTTTTTTTATTAATGCTAGTTATGTGTTCAGATATCTTTTTAATAAAAGTAATTCGCCCTTCAGAGATTTTTTCATATTCGCTATCACCAAAAATATCTTTTAAACCTTTAACGCTTTCTATTAATAAATTTTGATATTTTACGGCTGTTGGTATTATATGATTCATTGCTAAATCGGCTAAAACACGAGATTCGATTTGTATTTTCTTTGTATATTGCTCAATTCTAATCTCATACCTCGACTCAAGCTCTACTTTTGATAAAACATTATTATCTTCAAATAATTTAACAACATCCTTTTGCAAATATGCTTTATAAACTTCTAAAGCATCAGAAATATTTGAAAGCCCTCGTTTTTTTGCTTCTTTCAGCCATTTATCGCCATAGCCATTACCTTCGAACCTTACAGGCTTTGATTCGCTAATATATTTTCTAATTATTTGCAATATAGCCTCATCCTTTTTTACCCCAGACTCAATTAATGCATCAGTTTCTTTTTTAAATTTAATAAGTTGGTCGGCTACTGCTGTATTTAAAGCAATAAGAGGAGCTCCGCTGTTTTCGGCAGAGCCAACAGCTCTAAATTCAAATCTATTTCCTGTAAAAGCAAAAGGCGAAGTTCTATTTCTATCGGTATTATCTAAAAGTATTTCAGGAATTTTACCAATATCAAGTTTTAATGCTGTTTTTTCGTCAGGAGTCATTTTTGTGTTAGGAATTCTTTTCTCTAAATCATCGAGCATCTTATTTAACTGAGTTCCTAAAAACACCGACATAATTGAGGGAGGAGCTTCATTTGCCCCTAGCCTATGTTGGTTTCCTGCTGAAAAAATACTTGCTCTTAGTAAATCACCATGAGTGTAAACTGCTTTCATTGCACTTACCAAGAATATAAGAAATTGTGTGTTTTTTTTCGGAGTTTTACCAGGTTTTAAAAGATTTACACCTGTGTCCGTAGATAAGGACCAATTATTATGTTTTCCTGAACCATTAATTCCTGCAAATGGTTTTTCGTGAAATAATACTTCAAAATTATGCTTATGTGCAACTTTACGCATAATTTCCATGATAAGAAGATTATGATCATTTGCTAAGTTTGCTTCTTCGAAAACAGGAGCACATTCAAACTGATTAGGAGCTACTTCGTTATGTCTTGTTTTTACTGGAATCCCAAGTTTATGAGCTTCTATCTCAAAGTCTTTCATATAAGAAAGAACTCTTTCTGGAATTGAACTAAAATAATGGTCTTCGAGCTGTTGATCTTTTGCCGAAGCATGTCCCATTAAAGTTCGTTGAGTTAATGCTAAATCGGGTCTGGCATGATATAATGCACTGTCAACTAGAAAATATTCTTGTTCTGCACCTAGGTTTGCAACTACTTTATTAACATTTTTATCAAAGTAGCGGCATACGTCCACTGCGGCTTTATCTAAAGCATTAAGCGATTTTAGAAGTGGTGCTTTATAGTCCAAAGTTTCGCCAGTGTATGAAATAAAAATTGTTGGAATACATAAGGTGTTCCCTAAAACAAATGCAGGCGACGATGGATCCCAAGCTGTATATCCACGAGCTTCAAATGTATTTCTTAAACCTCCGTGAGGAAAACTTGAGGCATCTGGTTCTTGTTGTGCAAGTAATTCGCCTCTAAAAGTTTCAAAAGGCTTTCCATTTTTATCAATTTCTAAAAAGGCATCGTGTTTTTCGGCAGTTCCTCCTGTTAACGGATGAAACCAGTGTGTGTAATGGGTTGCACTTTTACTAATTGCCCATTCTTTCATTCCCGATGCAACTTGGTCTGCTATTTTTCTATCAATACGATTTCCCTTTTCAATTGCAGTCATAACGCTTTTATAAGCTTCTGCTGAAATATATTGTCGCATTTTTTCACTATCAAATACATTTTCACCATAATAATCGGAAATTTTATTTGAGGGAAATTTCACTTCGATGGATTTTCGATTAAAAACTTCTTCTAATGCTTTAAATCTAGTTGTAGCCATTACATTTATCATTTTAAGTTAAATTATGCACAAAAATAGTATTTATTTTAAAACAACAACTAAAAAAGAGGGGTTCTTTTATTATTTTACACAAACAAGAAAAGTAACCCCTTAAAAATACAGCCACTGGTAATTAAATCTTATGTAAGGTTTTGTTTAACACAAAAAAAGACCTTTGTAAAAACAAAGGTCTTTCGTATTAAAATAGTAAAGGTAAGCACTAAGTGCTATTTATTGTTGCTTACGCATTTCTGCAAAATTGTATGAACAGGCAATTTACAGACAAGTAAATATACAATTAATTTTACATAGGTGCTTATTATTACAATGAGTTATAATAACTAAATATTTTTTTCAAATCGTCGTCTGAACTATATCTTAAATTATTTTCTTTTGCATAATCAGATATCTGATCTTTTCTATCGGCAAGAAAGACTAAAACCTCTTTCCTTTTTTTTCTTGTTTTTTTTACTTTACCGTTTTCAACAAAGAAATAATCATTCTTTTGGGTATATTTATTATCTTTACTTCCAACATCCATTGCTACATTGTAGTTAGAATCAATAATTTGCAAACCTATTTTTTTTATAACTGATTTTTGTCCATCATAAATTACAGAATAGAAACCTGTTTCAGATACCTCGATATTACTCCAATTAATAAGTGTTTCTTCTTTACCATTAACATCTCGCCACGTTATATTTTCAATCAACCCAACAGGTAAAATTTTTATACCATCATCAGTTTTTATTTCAACATACTGCGACTTTATGTCATATTTTAAGCCATAACCTTTAATAACTCTCCCATCAAAAAGATTTATTATTCCAATATACCAAACTTCATTGTAATACACAGAACCAACCATATCTGCTGGTCTTACTGGTATTTCTAATACGGTAGAAGCTCCACCTGAAGAATAGATTAACGATTGAGATGCATCGTTAGATTGAGAATAGGCGTTGATAGTAAAAAAAACAATAAATAATAATGCGATTCTTTTCATAATTTATTTTTTTAGACTGCAAATTTAGCGAATATTTTAATATGATTTCAAATTATAGATGAATTTTATCAAATTAGTTGCAAAAAGAAAGTAGAATTCCTATTTATAAAAAGGAATTCTACTATATTATTTTAAAACACTTACTTTATTTTTTCATTAACTCCGCATAATACTTGTAAAATAAAGGTATAGTTTTTATTCCTTTATAGAACATTTCTAATGGGAAATTCTCGTTTGGCGAATGTATTGCATTGCTTTCAAGCCCAAATCCCATAAGTATAGATTTAATACCTAATACTTCTTCAAAAGTTGAAATAATAGGAATACTTCCTCCACTTCTTACAGGTACAGGTCTTTTTCCAAAAACGTCTGTATAAGCCTTATCAGCTGCAACATAAGCAGGAATATCAACAGGAGAAACATATCCTTGTCCACCATGAAGTGCAGTAACTTTTACTTTTACTGTATTTGGAGAAATAGCCAAAAAGTGTTCTTCAAAAAGTCTGCTTATTTTTTCGTTATCTTGGTTAGGAACAAGTCTCATTGATATTTTTGCATAAGCTTTTGAAGGAATTACAGTTTTTGCACCTTCGCCAGTATAACCTGCCCAAATTCCGTTTACATCAAGAGCTGGTCTTATTCCTGTACGTTCGTTTGTTGAATATCCTTTTTCGCCTGATAGTTCACCTATATCAAGAGCTTTTTTATATCCTTCTTCATCAAAAGGAGCTTTTGCCATTTCTGCTCTTTCGTCTTTACCTACTTCAATTACGTCGTCGTAAAAACCTTTAACAGTAATTTTTCCATCATCATCGGTAAGGCTTGCAATTAGTTTAGTAAGAACATTTGCAGGGTTTGCAACAGCACCACCAAAAAGCCCTGAATGTAAATCTTTATTTGGACCTGTTACTTCAACTTCCATATAACTTAAACCTCTTAGTCCTGTAGTAATTGAAGGAATATCAGAAGCAATCATTCCTGTGTCAGAAACTAGAATTATATCGGCAGCAAGCATGTCTTTGTTTTCTTCCATAAATGCTTTTAAATTGGGAGAACCAATTTCTTCTTCGCCTTCAATAATAAATTTAACGTTACAAGGTAAAGTATCTGTGTTCATCATTAATTCAAATGCCTTGGCGTGCATGTATGCTTGCCCTTTATCGTCATCGGCACCACGCGCCCATATTTTACCATCTCTAACTTCTGGCTCAAACGGAGGTGATTTCCATAACTCAATAGGATCAACAGGCATAACATCCATGTGTCCATAAACTAAAACTGTAGGAAGAGAAGCGTCAATCATTTTCTCGCCAAAAGTTACGGGGTTTCCTTTAGTTTCCATCACAACAGCTTTATCGCAACCAGAATCGAGCATTGCTTGTTTCCAATACTCAGCTGCCTTATACATGTCGCCTTTGTTTTCTTCCAAAGAACTAATAGAAGGAATTCTAATAAGACCAAATAATTCATCTAAGAATCGGTCTTTATTTTTTTCTACATAATCGGTAATATACTGCATATTATAAATTTTTAAGGATTAATCTGTAACAAAAATATAAATTTAAGATTAAAAAAGCACATAAAAGTTTTAGTTTTTATTAAATATTAATTTAAAATGCTTAATTGCATTTTCATAAAAACAAACATCTTAATTGTTTCTACTATTATTTTTCTATTTTTGCAAAAAAAAAAACGATGAAAACACCTATAATATCCCCTTCTTTTTTATCTGCGGATTTCTCAAATCTAAAAAAAGACATTGAAATAATAAACAATAGTAAAGCAGACTGGTTTCACCTTGATATAATGGACGGGCGTTTTGTTCCTAACATTTCTTTTGGTTTTCCTGTAGTAAAAGCAATTAAAAAATATGCTACAAAGCCATTAGATGTTCATTTAATGATTGTTGAGCCTGAAAAATATATTACAGAGTTTAAAAACGCTGGGGCTGATTGGTTAACTGTTCATTACGAGGCCTGTACTCATTTGCATAGAACAATTCAGGAGATAAAAGCAGCAGGAATGAAAGCTGGAGTTTCGTTAAATCCTCATACTCCTATTCATTTGCTTGAAGATATAATTTCTGAGCTTGATTTGGTTCTTTTAATGTCGGTAAATCCTGGTTTTGGAGGACAAAAATTTATTGAGAATACTTACTCGAAAATATCGCAACTTAAAAAACTTATTAAAAGTAAAAAGTCGAATGCACTTATTGAAATTGATGGCGGAGTAGATTTATCAAATGCAAAAAAGTTACTTAAAACTGGTGCCGATGCGTTAGTTGCAGGAAGTTATATTTTTAAGTCGGAAGATGTTATTAAGACAATTGAGGGTTTAAAAAAGCTGTAGTCTATATTTTAGTAACATTCTTTTAAAATCATTTTATTTAAGTATAAAAAAAGCCGAAACATAAGTTTCGGCTTTTTAGTTTTTATAATAGAATACTATTTTTGAATAATAACTCTTTCAGATAAATTTATATTAGCACCTAATATCTTAATAAAGTAAATACCATTAGAGAATTCAGATAAATCAATTGTTGATTTATGAGATTTTGATAAACTTACACTACTTTGATATACAGTCATTCCGATATTATTTACAACATTTACTGTAATATTTTGAATATTATCAGAATTTAATTGTAAAACAAACTGACCTGCATTAGGATTAGGATATATTTTTACTGAAATACCATTAACAACAGTAGAAATTCCATTAGATTCGTCAACTACAATATCTTTAGTTGCAAGATTTTCGCAACCATTACCATCAACATAAGTATATGTAATAGTGTGAGTTCCAACTCCTGCTACTGCTGGGTCAAAATAACCATCAACAACGCCATTTCCTGAGTAAACTCCGCCTATAGGCATACCTTGAGTAAGTTCAAAAGAAGCTTCGTTAAAAGCAATATTTTCGAAAGCATCTAGGGTTACAGTTGGTAAATCGTTAACAGTTACTGTAATTTGAGCTATGTTTTCACAAGTTTCATTAGAGTATGTGTATGTAATTGTGTGAATACCAACACCTGCAACAGATGGGTCAAAATCACTACCACTAACACCATTACCTGCATAAGTTCCTCCTGCAGGCTCTCCTTGAGGAAGAGTAAAAGCTGTAGCATCAATACAAACATCTTCAACACTTGCAAGAGTTACACTAGGAAGTTCTTCTATTGCAACAGAAAAAGGAGCTGAAGGTGAACCTGCTCCACATTCATTTACAGCACTAATAGTAACACCAACACTCCCAGTAAAAGCAGCATCCCAATCAACAGTACCTAAAACACCATCGCCAGTTATAGACCCAGCATTTGCAGGTGTTAATGCCCATACATAAGAGATTGCACCATCAACAGGAGTTGATTGATATAATGAATTTGCACCATCTTGACAAAGAGCAGCATCACCATCGGGTGTATTTGCTGATATTGGAGTAGATTTTATTGTAATAGAATATGAACTTTGATGATTGTCTGTTCCGTCATTTACATCTACAAAATATTCTGTATCAGCAGTAGGTGTAACTAATGGATTTGCATCCGTAGAGGTAAAACCTGCTGGATTTGATGTCCAAGAATAAGAATAAGTTCCTGAGCCACCTGTAGCATTTGCAAACAACTGAGTTTCAGTACCAGAGCAAACATAACTATCGTCGGCATAAGCACCAGAATTTAAAGGAGCTGTAGCTGAAACAATTAATGTTACAGGAACATCTATACTTGAATTATCTTCATCGTTACTAGTAAAATTAAGATTTGCAGTATAAGTACCTTCTGCTAAATCAGTTGAATTAAAAGTAACTAGTACGTTAGCAGAGTTTCCAGGAGCAACATCAGTATTGTTTGCTTCTACCTGTAACCAAGAATTAACATTAACAGTATAATCTTCAACTTCACCATAACTTGTAGTACCACAAGGGCTACCACAATCTGTACCAGAATATTTTATTCTTATTCTCATTACTGTAGGTCCAGCTAATGCATCTTCTGGAATAGTAATATTATATGTTCCTTCAGCACCATCATTTCCTGTACACAATACATTTTCACCAGCATCGTCAAAATCATCATCATGATTAAAGTCTATCCAAATACCTAAATCATCAGTAGCATAAAAATTTCCGTTAGTAATTGTAATATCATAACTATTACCAGCATCAACATCAGTTGCCATTGCTGTATAATCGGAGTATCCACT
>JAOZLS010000513.1 GCA_029934705.1 Bacteroidales bacterium
AATAACAAAAAAAACTATTGTCCCAAACGTTGAGTAATGAAAAATCATTGTAGAACCTATCGGCAACAATTACACTATTCTTCAGTAACGTGAAGAAATAAGTTCCTTTGTTATCAGCTGTTTTCCCATTTTTAATATTTATATATATATATGTTGGCAGATTTCTATCGTAATCAAGCAACAAGTGCAATTTTACGGCTCCTTGGCAGTCTTATATTTTGCCAAAACAAACATAAACAAAGTGCTATTGTACTTGAATTAAGTAAAAACATTTTAGATTTAATTCTGAATTTCGTATATTTAAACTTCGCCTGCTGACCATAATATAGGGGAAGCTCATATTAATTAAAGCCTTTTTGATATTTATCTGTATTCTTTTCTCTTACTAATTTTTTGAAAACTGACTTATCTATACAAAATGCTCCAATAATTATGAATATAAAGTGTTTATATTTGTTATCGGAAGGAGGGATTTTTGTTCAAACTCAAATTGTTGTATTTGTGTCTAAATTTACCTCTTCTTAATATTTATTCTTTAACGTTTAGGACACTATTGTTTAATTATTAATAAATAAAGCATAAATATCTAAATAAAATAGATATTTATTAAATGTTAGCAAACATCTTAAGCATAAACAATTATTTCTCAACATATAGCTCCACTCTTTTATACAAAAACAATATCCTATTTGCATGTTTATTTTAAAAATAAACTATTTATATTAACAAGCCTTTTTAATTTTATTCAAAATAGTAAGTTTATTAAAGAAATTTTATAAATTTGTTAAAATTATAGAATAATGTATGTACTAAAAACAGAAGGAACAGATAAAATTCCTGATTATATTCAAATACGTGACGACTCGTTTGCTTTATTAACTCATTTTAAATCAGACAGCATGAGAAAATCATTGCAAAAATTTGGAATAACGAGTAATTTAGATGAAATAATTCTAACAATTAAGAAATTAGAGTACGGTAAACTTCAAAAAATATAAAAATGTCAGACTTTGTTGTATCAATAAAAAATTTATCAGTTTTTAGAAAAAAAGAAGAAATTCTGAAAAACATTAATTATTCGCTTAAAAATAGTGAGTTTAACTATATAACAGGAGCTGTTGGTAGTGGCAAATCAAGTTTTTTAAAAGTATTATATGCCGACATAGCTTTTGAGTCTGGCGAAGTAAATGTTGCTGATTATAATCTTTCAAATATTAAAACTGAAGATATTCCATTTTTACGACGAAAACTAGGCATCATATTTCAAGACTACATGATGCTTTCTGATAGGAATATTTATGACAATTTAAAATTTGTTCTTGAGATTTCGGGTATTTCAAATAACAAAAAAGTTAAAACTCTTATTTTTGAGGTACTAGAAAAAGTTAAGCTTTCGGGCAAAGAAAAAAGAATGCCCTACGAATTATCTGGAGGAGAACAACAAAGAGCTGCTATAGCCAGAGCCTTATTAAACAACCCATTACTTATTATTGCCGACGAACCTACAGGAAATTTAGACGAAGAAAGTTCTACAAATTTTATGAATATATTATTTGATATTACAAAAACAGGTACGGCTGTTATTATGGCAACTCACGACATGAATTTAATAAAAAAATTTCCTGCAAAAGTATATTCTATTAATAATGGTGTAATGAAGTAGTTTTTTTTTTAAAATTATACAATTATACCTTTAAATATCTCTTCTATTTTTTCATATTCCTTTTCCCAACAAAGCTCCTTTGCCGCATGAGAGCAATTTTCAGAATATTTTTTCAGTTTTTCTTTATCATTAAGCATTAAATTAATTATTTCTACAATATGTTTAGGTGAATGGTTATCAATAAATTCACCTACATTATAATGACTAACAATTCTTTTAATCTCAGGTAAGTTTGATGCTAAAATTGGAATTTCAGCCTTTATATAATCAAAAATTTTATTAGGTAGTGCATAATAATAATTCAGACCAATATTTTCTTCTATCGAAATACCAATTGTAGCTTGCTTTGTATAATTTTGAAGTTCGTTAATTGCTATTCGCCCAGTAAAAATAACCTTTTCGGATACATTTTCTGTTACAACCAGCTCTTCTAGGTCATTTTTTATATCTCCATCACCAATTATTATCAATGTAGAATTTTTAATGTACTTCATCGCCTTAATAATATGCTCCAAACCACGACCTATATTTACTGCTCCTTGATATAAAATAATATTATTTTTTGCAATTGGCACAACATCTACCTTATTCTGTTTTAAACTATTACATAAAGGAATATTTCGCACAACTTGCATATTTATATTGTATAACCCATTATAAACATCAGCAATAGAACTACATACAGTATAAGAATATTTTATTTTAGGCAGAAATACTTGTTCAATTTTAGTCCAAAACTTTTTTGTAAAATTTCTATTTGTAAGCTCAGGCACTTCGGTAAAATACTCATGGCTATCGTAAACAACAGGTTTGTTTTTTAATTTTGCTGCAATATAATTTGGAGCTAATGTATCTAAATCATTAGCTAAAAAAATATCAAATTTATTTGTAAGAAGAAAAAA
>JAOZLS010000172.1:0-5527 GCA_029934705.1 Bacteroidales bacterium
TATGTAAAAATAAACAAGGTTGAAACAGGAGGTAATTTTAATAAGCTGTTAAATAATTATTATAAAAGTTTAAAAACATCATCGCCAAATCTTAAAAAATATGCAAGTAGCATGTATTCTTATCTTATTTCTCCTTTTTCAGAAGAAATAAAAAGTGTTAAAAAATTAGTTGTTATTCCTGATGGTAAATTAGCTCAAGTTCCTTTTGAAACTCTTGTGTATAGCCAGGGTAATAAATCAAAATATTTAATAGAAAAGCTTGCAATATCTTATAATTATTCAGTTTTTTTATGGTTAAGAAGTAGAAAATTACCAAAAGAAACAGAAATACTAAGTTTTGTTGGTTTTGCACCTGTTTTCTCTGACAATAATTGTGAATTAAATGAAAATAGCCCTTTAAGATATAATAATGAATTGCGAGGTAATTATTCCGAAATAAGTAGTAATGATAACCTTAACCCATTACCTTTTTCTGAAAAAGAAGTAATTGATATTCAGAAACTTTTTGTTAAGGCAAAGCAAAAAGCAAAAATCTTTACAAAAGAAAATGCAACAGAAAAAAACTTAAAAGAAAATATAAAAGGATATTCTATAGTTCATATTGCAACTCATGGCTATTCTTCTAAAAAAGACCCTGAACTTTCGGGCTTGTTCTTATATAAAAATAACGATAAAAGTTTTAAAAGTGTAACCGATGATGGTTTTATCTATTTAGGCGAAGTTTTTACATTGAAATTAGATGCAGAACTTGTAGTGTTAAGTGCATGTAAAACAGGAGCTGGTAAAATCACCAAAGGCGAGGCAGTTATTGCACTTCCTAGAGCATTCCTTTTTGCAGGAACTCCAAATTTAATAGCCTCGCTTTGGAAAATACACGATGAAAAAACAAAAAACTTAATGGTCAATTTTTATAAGAACATTTTAAAAGGAATGGCTTATCCTGAAGCTTTACGACAAGCAAAACTACTTCAAATAAAAAATGGAGAACTGCCAATTGATTGGAGTGGAATTGTTTTAATAGGAGAGTAATAACTATGAGAGAGATTAATACAATTTAAAATTTTTACACTTAATAAAGAAATAAATAAATTCTGTTTATATATTTGCAAAAAAATAAGCAGATGAAAAATTCAAGCAAATTATATTCAGCCCTAAAAAGTAGGGTTCTTGTTCTTGACGGAGCAATGGGAAGCCTTATTCAAACTCACAAATTAGACGAAAATGGCTTTCGTGGCGAACAATTTAAAAATTGGCATCTTGATGTAAAAGGTAATAACGACCTTCTTTCAATTACACAGCCACAAATAATAGAGTCCATTCACTCTCAATATCTCGAAGCAGGAGCCGATATTGTTGAGACAAATACTTTTAATGCAAACCTAATCTCGATGGAAGATTATGATATGCATACCTATGATTTGGTTTATGAAATGAATTTTAAATCGGCACAAATTGCCAGGAAAGTTTGTGATGATTTTTCTGATAAAAACCCTACAAAATTCCGCTTTGTTGCTGGTTCAATGGGACCAACAAATAAAACTGCATCAATGTCGCCCGATGTTGAAGACCCGGGGAAACGAGCAGTTACTTTTGACGATGTTGTTGCTGGTTACACTCCGCAAATAAAAGGTTTGCTCGACGGTGGTGCAGATATTATTCTTGTTGAAACAGTTTTTGATACACTTATTGCAAAAGCAGCTTTGTTTGCAGTGCAAAGGGAGGCTGAAGAGCGAAATATTGTTATTCCAATAATGGTTTCAGGAACTGTAACCGATAAAAGTGGTAGAACTCTTTCTGGGCAAACGGTTGAGGCTTTTATAAGTTCGCTTTCACATGTCGATTTGCTTACAATTGGTCTAAATTGCTCAACTGGAGCGTCGGATATGCTTCCACATATTGCAGAAATGTCTGAAAAATCTAACTTTAAAATTTCTGCTCATCCAAATGCAGGAATGCCTAACCAGTTTGGCGAGTATGACGAAACTCCTGAGAAAATGGCAATTCAGGTTAAGCAGTTTTTAGATAATTCTTATGTAAATATTATTGGTGGATGTTGCGGAACTACGCCAGAGCATATTCGCGAAATTGCTAAACTTGCCGAACAGTCTCAAATTCATAAAGTTTCTACTAAAGAAATAAAAAGTAAACTTAGTGGTTTAGAGCTTATTGAAATAAGCAAAGAAAATAATTTTATAAATGTTGGTGAACGCACAAATGTTGCAGGCTCTATAAAATTTGCCCGACTAATACGAGAGAAAAAATACGAAGAAGCTCTTACTATTGCAAGACAACAGGTTAATAATGGAGCTCAAATTATAGATGTTTGCATGGACGATGCAATGCTTGATGCTGAAATTGAAATGGTAACTTTTTTAAATCTATTAGTTTCAGAACCCGATATTGCAAAAGTGCCTGTTATGATTGATAGTTCAAAACATAATGTAATTATTGCAGGACTCAAATGTTTGCAGGGAAAAGCAATTGTTAATTCAATAAGTTTAAAAGAAGGTGAAGAAATTTTTATTAAGCATGCAAAAGAAATTAAACAATATGGAGCAGCTGCAGTAGTAATGGCTTTTGACGAAAAAGGGCAAGCTGCAACTTACCAAGATAAAATTAAAATTTGTAAACGTGCTTATGATATTCTTACACAAAAAGTTAATTTCCCACCTCAAGATATAATTTTCGACCCAAATATTCTTACAATTGCTACAGGAATTGAGGAACATAATAACTATGCTGTCGATTTTATTAATACCGTTAAGTGGATTAAAGAAAATTTGCCTCATGCAAAAATTAGTGGAGGAGTAAGTAATCTATCATTTTCGTTTAGAGGGAATAACGTTGTAAGGGAAGCAATGCACTCTGTATTTTTGTACCATGCAGTAAAAGCTGGTATGGATATGGGAATTGTAAATGCAGGAATGTTGCAAATTTATGACGAAATTCCTAAAGATTTATTAGAGTTAACAGAAGATGTTGTTTTTAATAAAAGAGAAGATGCAACTGAACGACTTATCGAATACGCAGAAACTGTTAAAAATTCTGGCAAAAAAGAAAAGAAAATTGAAGATTGGCGAACAAAGCCCGTTGATGAACGATTAAGTTATGCTTTAGTAAAAGGAATTACGGAATTTATTGAAGAAGACACCGAAGAGGCACGAAAAAATCATAAACAAGCACTAGACGTAATAGAGCAACCCTTAATGGCAGGGATGAATAGAGTAGGTAAGCTTTTTGGCGAAGGAAAAATGTTTTTACCACAAGTTGTAAAAAGTGCAAGGGTTATGAAAAAAGCTGTTGCGGTTTTATTACCTTATATCGAAGCCGAAAAAGCAGAAGGAGCAACTAGCTCGGCAGGTAAAATTCTACTAGCAACTGTAAAAGGTGATGTTCACGATATAGGAAAAAATATTACAGGCGTTATTTTGGCTTGTAATAATTTTGAAATTATTGATTTAGGTGTAATGGTTTCTACTGAAACAATTTTGGATGAAGCTGAAAAACATAATGTTGATATTTTAGGTTTAAGCGGACTTATAACTCCATCCTTAGAAGAAATGGTAAATGTAGCTAAGGAAATGCAGAAACGGAAAATGAAAATCCCTCTGCTTATTGGTGGTGCAACAACTTCAAAAATTCATACAGCAGTAAAAATTGCACCAGAATATGATGGAGCTTCAGTACATGTTATTGATGCTTCACAAAGCGTAGGTATTACTCAAAAACTAATTCAAGAAAAAAACATTTTTGTTGAAGAATTAAATACAAAGCAGGAGCAGCTTAGAAAAAAACATGCAAGCGAAAAAGCTAAAACTTTAGTTTCTTTAAAAGAAGCAAGAAAAAATAAGTTTATTTCAAATTATAAAATTCAAAAGCCTAATTTCTTAGGAATTAAAACTTTAAAAGATTTTTCTCTTGAAGAAATTCTACCTTACATTGATTGGACATTCTTTTTTCATGCTTGGGAAATAAAAGGACGTTTTCCTCAAATACTTGAGGATGCAGAGAAAGGTGAAGAAGCAAAAAAGCTTTATGATGATGCACAATTAATGCTACAGAAAATTATAAAAGAAAAATGGCTTACTGCAAACGCCACAATTGGAATTTTTCCAGCAAATACAGTAGAAGATGATGTTGAAGTTTATAATGAAGAAGGAAAACAACTTACAACGTTTCATTTTTTAAGACAACAAACCGAAAAAACATCCAGTAAACCTTATCTTTCATTATCAGATTATATTATTGAAAAGGGTAGTGGTGTTACCGATTATATAGGTGCATTTGCCCTAACAACAGGCTTAGGAATTGAGAAAAAAGTAAAAGAATTTGAAAATGCAAACGATGATTATTCGGCAATAATGCTAAAAACATTAGCCGATCGTTTTGCCGAAGCTTTTGCAGAATTATTACATAAAAAAGTAAGAACCGAATTTTGGGGTTTTGCAAAAGCTGAAAAATTGAGCATTGACGACTTATTCAAATCAAAATATCAAGGAATTCGTCCTGCAATTGGCTACCCAGCTTGCCCTGAGCATTCAGAAAAAACAGTTTTATTTAATTTGCTTAATGCCGAAGAAAATACAGGAATTAGTCTGACAGAAAATTTCTCGATGTACCCAGGAGCATCAGTTAGTGGCTTATATTTTACAAATTCTGATGCAAAATATTTCAACTTAGGAAAAATTGCAAAAGAACAAGTTGAGGATTATGCAACTCGAAAAAATATTAGTATTCAGCTTGCCGAAAAATATTTGAGAAATAATTTGGGATACTAGAAAAAATAGAGTTTATTTCTAATATTTAGTAGTTTTTTTATCTGTCGCAGGAGTTTTTACCTGCGACAGGTAAATGTGAATTTTATATTTGCCTTTCTAATTTAATATTTTATGAAAACCTAAATTAATATTTGTAGTATGTGCTAATGGCGAGTTGAATGTATCAATAATATATGCAAAATTTATATGATAATGTTTGTATTTGAAGCCAGTGCCAATAGTTCCAAACTTTCTATTTCCTTTTGTATAATGATTATAGAAGTAACCTGCTCTAAGTACATAAGAAATAGTATTATTCATTTTATATTTAACTTCGCCTCCAAATTTATGTATTATTTCATGTATTTCTTCATCAAACCCATTAGGAGCATCGTAAAATGATAGAAAAATTGCATCAAATGCAGGAACATTCGTATCTACACCAAGTAGTACACCATTGCTATCGTAATATTGTGGTGTTGGTACAAGTAGTTTTTCTGCCTGATAAGCAATGCTATAGTTAAGTTGTCTTTCTTTTGATAAAAACTTTTCATAAGTCCACATTGTACCAATTTTTAAAGCTGTTGGTATAAAATCTTTTTGTACTAATGGGTTACTACTATATGAAACTCGTGGACCAAAATTTGTAATTGCTATGCCAAAATCATATCTTAATTTATTTTCATTAGCCAGTTTTATTTTATTTCTGTAATCGAGCCCAAAATCTCCCGAATAAGTTCTAATTTTGTTCATAGGTCTAGTAATATAAA
>JAOZLS010000172.1:5537-8506 GCA_029934705.1 Bacteroidales bacterium
ATAATGACACTAAAAATCATTATAAAGACTTTTACAGTATCTTGAATATATTTTACCCCAATTCCTACAGAAAAATGTTCCGAAAAGCTATGTGCATATCTTATACTTCCAATAAATGTTCGTGAAAGAAACAGACTATAAGTGTTATTGTCTCTTGGTATCTTAAAGTAATATAAATTACTTGCAATTGTATTTTTCTTATTAATTGAATAATATACTCCAAAATCCGAAATTGAATTGCCTTTTATTAAATTACCTAGCCACGGCATATATGAAACTTTAACTCCAAATGTTTTTTTGTTTCTAGATAATAAAGCAGGGTTCTGGAAAAGTCCCGCTTCATAATTAGACTCTGTTGCAACAACACCTATTTCGCCCATTCCTCTTTCGGTTGCGTTGGGAGTTATATTAAGAACCGGTATTGCAGTAGTTATTGCATTTAAGTCCTCAATGTGTTGAGAGAATCCTATAAAATGAATTGTCGTTACAAATATTATTAAAAATATATTTTTCATAATTTCATAACGATTTATGATAATACTTATTATTTTTGCAAGTTATAAATTTGTTAATAGAAAATGTTTTTCAATGAATTTAGGTTTAATTGAAATATACCTTCTATTAAATAAAAAATAAGATATGAGAATAATAGATAAATTAAAAGACACGAATAAAACATACTTTTCATTTGAGATATTACCACCAATGAAAGGAGGTAGCATTGAGGATATATACAGTGTTATTGATCCTTTAATGGAGTTTGAACCAATGAATATTAATGTTACATATCATCAGCAAGAAGTTGTTTATAAGAAAAACAAACTAGGTGTAATTCAGAGAAGAACAGTAAGAAAACGTCCAGGGACAGTTGCTATTTCAGCAGCAATAAAATATCATTATAAAAGCCCTATTATTGTACCGCACCTAATTTGCGGAGGTTTTACAAAAGATGAAACCGAAAATGCCTTAATTGACCTTTATTTTTTAGGAATGACAAATATTCTTGTTTTAAGAGGCGATGCACCAATGAATCATAAATATTTTAAGGCTATAAAAGATGGTCATGAGCATACAACAGGGCTAATAAAGCAAATAATGCACATGAATCAAGGAAAATATTGTGATGATGATTTACATAATATTAGAAAAACAAATTTTTCGATAGGAGTTGCGGGTTATCCTGAAAAGCATATTGAAGCACCAAATATGCACTCGGATATTAAGTATTTAAAAATGAAAATTGATGCGGGTGCAGAGTATATTGTTACACAAATGTTTTTTGATAATCAGAAATATTTTGATTTTGTTGACCTTTGTAGAAAAGAAGGGATAAATGTACCAATTGTTCCTGGCATAAAACCGGTAAGAACAAAACGAGATTTAGAATTAATACCTCAAGTATTTAATATAGATATTCCTGAAGAATTAGAAATTGAAATTGCAAAAGCAAAAGATAATGAAGCTGTAAAACAAATTGGAGTTGAGTGGACAACAAAACAATCATTGGAGCTAATTAAATATGGAGTTCCATCGGTTCATTATTATACAATAGGCAAATCGGAAAATATTCAAAAAATTGCAAAAGCTGTTTTTTAATGGAAGAAGGTATAGTCAGTTCTTCTGGGGTGTATCACAAATAACCGATTTTTTAACAAAACAACCGACTTTTTTATACAATAGGACATTCCTAAAACGACAAAAACCCCTATAAATAGAGGTTTTTGTCGTTTTAGGAATGTTGGTATAATGGACAAAAAGGAGTCTGTATTTAAGTTTTTTTTTTCAAGTGGACAAAAAGGAGTCTGTTTTTTTTCTATTTTTTGTCTGTAAAAAAAATATCAAGTATTTTTGTAATGTCAAGTTGAAACAGAAACAAGCTCTGCTGGGGAGCAACTTGTCAGGGATAAACTTGATGACTGACAAAAATGTCAAATTCAAATGGGGATTCTTCGGAATCCCTTTTGATATTTTTAGAAGTCTCTATACCTTTAAAAACCCATCTATAAATTTCATTTTTCGTTCGATTGATAAACCGTTATGGTTTCTTAATTTGTTTTTTAAATCAGCAAAATGACCGTCAATAGCATTAGTTGTATTTGGTATATTCAAATCGAAATAATCATACCAAGTAAACAAAAATTTTAGACTTGTTTTTAAACTTCTATATGCACTTCTCAATCGTTTATGAGTATGAAAACTTTTACCTGTTTCTTCATTTATGGTTCTTTCATTTAAAAATGTTTCCCAATTGTTAAACCAGTCATTTAAAGCTCCTACAAATGATTCCTTATCTGTTTTAGTCATTAGGCTTGCTATCTCTTTTAATTCAATAGCTGCTTGCAGTTTCGGGTTCTTTGTTAGGTAGCGTCTTATTATTGCTACTTGATGAAATTGACACATTTGCATTGGGATATTTCCAAATGAATTAAATAGTCCTTTCCGACCATCACAGACAATTGCTCTAACTTTAAAACCGTTTGATTCCAACTCTTTTATTCCTTTTTTATACAAATAATTAGTCTCTGTTTTTACATAATATTTTAATAAGTTTGTTTTTGAAATAGCATCTTTAAAAAGCATAACTCCAAAATTTTGCCCCCAGTAAGTTGTGTCCATTAATACAATAATTTCTCTTGGTTCTTGAATTATTAATAATGGTTTATACCTATCAATATGCCTTTGTATTGTCTTTTTTGAACAGTTATATTTTTCAGATAATTGTTCATAAGTTTGTTTCCCTTCTTGATATTCTTTCCATATTTTTTCTGGATTTAATCTTTCGCCTCCCAAAAATTGTTTGCCACAAACATGACATTTATATTTTTGTTTCCCATTTCTAAGTCCAGTTTTCTTTACAATTGAACTGTTGCAATTTATGCATTTTTTTTATTCATAACCTTTCATTTGATGCAAAGTTAATAAAATCAACCGTTTTCAAAGTTTTAAGACTCCTTTTTGTCTATTACGCC